>NZ_CEXLVS010000115.1:0-12410 GCF_982684285.1 Salinicola sp.
GCCAGGGTCAGCAGCTCGGTCTCGCCGCGGGCATCGAGTATGCTGCTCATGTAGGCATTGGCGGCCATGAACAGTCCCACCGAGGCGGCCAGCGGTATCCCCATGAACCAGACCCGACTGGAACGCAGCGAGACCGGACGCCGCGCCGCCTCGTCGGGTGCCTGCCCTGCGTCAGGAGGCCCGGCCTTCGCCCGCAGACGCCTCACCAGCAGCAAGGCGATCGCCAATGCCGGCAACGACCACAACAGCAACGCCAACTGCCAGCTACCGCCAGCCAGCGTCAGCACCACGGGTCGCGTGCCACCGGCGCCCAATAGCTCCCCCACCGTGATGCCATTGATGTAGACCGCACTGCCCAGCGCCAGATGGCTCGGTGTCCAGTCACGCAGCAGCGCCGGGATCGTGACCTGCATGACCGCCAAGCCCAGCCCCATCACTACCGACGCGGTGAACAGCACGGGGGCGGAGAGCGTCAATCCGCGCGCGCCGGAGCCGATCGCCACGATGATCAGCGCCAGCACCAGCGCTCGCAGCATGCCGATCCTGCGGGCAAACCGCACCGCCAGCATCATGCTCAGTGCCAGCACCACGTAAGGCACCGTGGTCAGCGCACCCACGGCTGCGCTGCCCAACGACAGCGACTCGGCGATCTCCCCAGCCAGCGGCGGCGCGATCAGGATCGGCAGACGCATGTACAGGCCGACCAGCCAGAGCAGTGCAAGTGCGCCCCACGGCCGGGCCGAGTTCGCCTTCAACGACGAGACGGGAGATCGTACCTGTACGCGCAGAGCCATGACGCCACCTTTTTCATACGGACCGGGAGCAGATGAAAACCAGGAAAAGCGACGCGAAAGGAACCTGGGCGGCACCTTCAGGTCGACGCGGACTTCACTGCAATCTAGGGAATCGGACGAGCTGCGACAAAAGAGAGTTATTGCCATAATGGCTGAGAAAACCTCACCCATGGTGGCCTCGCGACATGCGTTATCTTCCTCCGCTCAATGCGCTTCGAGCCTTTGAGGCCGCCGCCAGACACGAGAGTTTCCATCGCGCTTCAGAAGAGCTCCACGTGACCGCATCGGCGATCAGCCATCAGGTGAGAGGACTGGAAGAGACGCTACAGACGACGCTGTTCGTACGCCGTACTCGGCAAGTGCTGCTTACCGACTCGGGGCGACGGCTGTTCGAGGGCGTACGCGAAGGGCTGGATCGGATCAGTGCCGCCGCGGTCTCGGTCAAACCTCAGCCGGAAAATCCGGTACTGACCGTGTCGACGGTGCCCATTTTCGCCAGCGGCTGGCTGATCCCACGACTGGCCGACTTCCAATCCGCCTATCCCGATTATCAGGTGCGACTGGAGACCTCTGTCGACTTGATCGATGTCGAACGCGCGGATGTGGAACGAATGGATGTCGACGTTGCTATCCGTTACTTATCGAAACCTCCGGCGACCACGCTGGATATCCGATTCCTGTTCCATGAGAGATTGACCGTGGTCTGCTCGCCCGCCCTGGCGGAGAGGCTGAAGACGCCCGAGGACCTCACCGGCGTGACGCACATCCAGACCCGGCTGCGCCCGGAGGGCTGGCGGGCGTGGCTCACCCCCCGCGGCCTCGCCCACCTGGACGACGGCAGAGGCCCGACCTTCGACAACGATACGCTGGCGCTGGAGGCGGTCATGACGGGGCTCGGCGTCGCCATCACCCATCAGGAGATCGCCCACCCGCTGATCGCCAGCGGCCGCCTGATCGAACCTTTCGGCGCGGGTCACGTGATCGGCCTGAGCTGCTACTGGGTCTGCACCCGCCGTCGCAGCCAATTGCCCAAGGTGGTCGCCTTTCGCGACTGGCTGCTCGACCGCCTGGCCGAAGAGGGCCTGCTCGACGCCGGCCGCCCGACCCACCGCTGAAGCGCCCGACGCGGGACCGCACACCCAGCGCGTTTACCCGGCGCGACTACATGCCGTGCTTGATGCCCCGTTCGATCAGTAGCCAGTTGGCGGGGTAGGAGGTCATGAAACCGACCAGCATCGCGATCTGCATCATGAACCAGAACGGCGCGGTGAACGCATCCATCTCCCCCAGCCAGGCGTGGAGCGCGATCAGCATCCACAGGTACATGCCGATCTGGAATGCGATCAGCGACAGCGTGTCGGCCTTGATCGCATTTCGCAGCGCCGCTCCCGGGCCGGCGTCGCTCATCGCCCGAATCGGCAGGTACTGGAACAGCACGCCAAACAGATAGGCACCGATGAACGCCAGCGCGAAGTGACCCAGCACCGTCGAGCCCAGCAGGGCGAATCCGGTCACCGTCGCGATGGGCGCCGTCACCACATCGCCCAGCGTGCAGCCGCCGCCGCAGTGCGTGGCGGAGACGAAGACGCTCTGCCACTTCGGCTTGTCGCCGTGATGATGCCCATGGTGGCCATGGTCGTGGCCATGATCCTGCCGGACCTGCTGCGACCGGGTTGGCGCGCGTCCCATCCGTCGATACGCCCACCCTCCGATCAGCGGCATGTAGAGCCCCGTGATCGGCCAGGTCACGTTCATGATGGACATCGGCTGGGGGCGCCTCGAGACATCGACGGCGATCGTGAGCGCCGTGGCGATGCCCAGCAGCAGAAAGCCCCAGGACCAGACGGTCAGCATGGCATTGTCCTCCTTTACGGTTAGTTGACGCCGGATCTCCGGTTCCGGCTGATGACACAGGTTGTGTCCTAGGTATAGAAACGCCCGGCGTCGTCCACAAGCGACGTCCTGCACGCAGGTTGGAAGGCTGCGCTTGCCATGCCTTGACGGCTCTCCTCACGAGCCCTTCGAGACCTCATCCGAAAAGAAGGCGTTAACTAACGCAATTAAAGAAGCAAATTCGCCCAAATCGACGTAATAGACGCCGATATTGAATAAAGATTACGAAACTATCGAGCACGCGCTTCGACAGGCGTCAATACCACCATGGTCCGGCCGTAGGCGCCAACAATTCCCTTAACGTTCTAATGATGAACGACTACTTTA
This sequence comes from Salinicola sp., assembly GCF_982684285.1. Taxonomy (NCBI): domain Bacteria; kingdom Pseudomonadati; phylum Pseudomonadota; class Gammaproteobacteria; order Oceanospirillales; family Halomonadaceae; genus Salinicola; species Salinicola sp. The sequence continues at coordinate 3,015 of NZ_CEXLVS010000115.1, forward strand.
TAAGCCACCTCGCTTAATGCATCATCTCGCGCCAGCAAACGCGCTGACACGACGGGGTCGGGTCGGTAACGCTCATTTCAGAACTTGTCATCAAGAGGATTTCGCTCATGCCCGACATGCAACGACCGAACTATCGCAGCGCGCTGGTCGTCGTCACGACGATCTTCTTCATGTGGGGATTCATCACCTGTCTCAACGACATTCTGATCCCCCACCTGAAGGCGGTCTTCTCGCTCAACTACACCCAGACCATGCTGATCCAGTTCACCTTCTTCGGCGCCTATTTCATAATGTCGTTGCCGATGGGCAAGGTGCTGGCCAGGATCGGCTACAAGAACGCCATCAGCCTGGGCCTGCTGATCGCCGCCGTGGGCGCGGTGATGTTCTATCCCGCCGCCCGGGCACCCTCCTACCCGCTGTTTCTGACCGCCCTGTTCGTGCTCGCCAGCGGCGTGACGATGCTGCAGGTCGCGGCCAATCCCTATGTCAGCCTGCTGGGGCCGGAAGGCTCCGCTTCCAGCCGGCTCAATCTGGCCCAGGCGTTCAACTCACTCGGCACCACCCTGGCGCCGTACTTCGGCGGGATGCTGATCCTGGGCGCCGCGGTGCTGGGCGCCAGCGAGCTGGCCCAGATGTCCAGCGCCGACCGGATGGCCTACAAGGTCCAGCAGGCCCAGAGCGTGCAGCTCCCCTACCTGCTGCTGGCGGCGGTGCTCGCCATTCTCGCGGTGGTGATCTACCTCTGGAAGCTGCCCAACTTCAAGGACCAGGCCCGCGACGACAGCCCCACCGAGAACGTCACCGCCGCCCAGGCGCTGCGCCATCCCCACGTGCTGTTCGGCGTGATCGGCATCTTCGCCTACGTCGGCGCCGAAGTATCCATCGGCAGCTTCCTGATCAACTACATTTCGCTGCCGGACATCGGCAACATGAGCGAGAGCGATGCCGCCAGCTACGTCGCCTACTACTGGGGCGGCGCGATGATAGGCCGCTTCATCGGGTCGGCCTTGATGCAGAAGGTACGTCCCAGCCTGCTGCTGGGCCTGTTCGCCATCGTGGCGGCGCTGCTCACGGTGACCACCATGCTGGCCTCCGGTCATACCGCCATGTGGAGCATCGTCGCCATCGGTCTGTTCAACTCGATCATGTTCCCGACCATTTTCACGCTGGGCATCGCCAAGCTCGGCCCGTTGACCAGCAAGGCGTCGAGCCTGCTGATCATGGCCATCGTCGGCGGCGCCATTCTACCGGTCGCCCAGGGCGCGATCGCCGACACCGTGGGCATTCACCACGCCTTCGTACTGCCGCTGATCTGCTACCTGTTCATCGCCTTCTACGGTTTCCGCGGCTCGCGGGTCATCGATCCGCATCCGTCGGTGCGGGACGCCCACGCCGCCTCGTCCTGAACGCCCCGGCCACCACCTGAAACGCCCCTCCCGCGAGGGGCGTTTTCGATGGGGCCCTCGACTCGTCGAGGCCGGGCATCGGTTCCCGGCTTCGATCCGTCACCCGGCTGGCCGGTGGCTCCGCCGACCGCGCACCACTCGACCAAACGCCAGACGCCCAAACGTCTGACGAGCGCGACCTTAGTCGCGATCCCCTTGAAAGTCATACAATCAAATCGGGATAATCGCTTAGCGAGCAAAACATAGACGCGTTATCGATTCGCCTGCTTCCTTCATCGCCATCCCCTCGTCCCAGCCACGAGAGCCCCGACGTCGTCTCCTTCGCGAGCCAGCAACCTGCCGCCCCGTCGCGGCAGGCGAAGTCGGCTCGATAGCGTGCCCATGAACCGACAAGGACTTCCATTGCCTCTCATGACCCGGACGATCGCCAGCCAGGGCAACGACGCATGACCCAGGTCGAGCAGCTGTTCGAGCGCTACGGCCCCCGCTATAAGCTCTGGGTCACGCTGACGGTGATGCTGGGGCTGGTGGCGCTGGGCATGTCGATCACCATCGTCAACGTGGCCATCCCCTACATCAAGGGTGCCTTCGGCATGAGCGACTCCCAGGTCCAGTGGCTCTCCACCGGATTCCTGGCCTCGACCACGGTATCGCTGCTGATCGCTCCCTGGCTGGTGGCGGCGGTCGGCCAGCGTGCCACCTTCGTGGGGCTGCTGCTGGCATTCATCGCGGCTTCGATCCTCGGTGGCCTGGGCCAGGGCATGGCGGCGCTGGTTGCCGCCAGGATCGTCCAGGGCGGCATGACCGGGTTGATCCGCCCGGTCGCCATGCAGGCGCTGTTTGCCGCCTATCCACCGGAAGGACGCGGCATGGCGACCGCCATGTACGGCATGTGCCTGGGGCTGCCGTTGACCCTGGCGACTGTGGTCGGCGGCTGGCTGGTGGAGCACTTCACCTGGCGCTACGTCTTCTTCGTGACCCTGCCGATCTGCTTCGCGGCCATCGTCATGGGGCTATTCTTCCTGCCGACCCGGGAACAGAAGGGGCCTCGTCCACCGTTCGACTGGGCCGGTGTCGTGCTGCTGTTCGTCGGCGTCTTCTCGCTGCTGGCGGCGCTCTCCAACGGCCAGCGCTGGGGCTGGTACGACCCGCGAGTGCCCGAGCTGATCCTGACCTCGGTGCTCTGCGGTACCGCCTTCATCGCCTGGCAGAGACGTATCGCCCACCCGCTGCTCGATCTGGCGATCTTCCGCAACCGGCTGTTCGTCGCCGGTACGCTGGCGATGTGCCTGTTCGGCGGCACCTTCTACGGCATCATGTACCTGCTGCCGCAATTCGTGCAGGCGGTGCTGCACTACAGTCCGATCACCGCCGGCCAGATATTCCTGCCCTCCACTGCCGTACTCGGCATCCTGGTGCCGCTGGTGGGCTGGCTCAGCGATCGTTATCCACCCCACTGGATCACCCTGCCGGGGCTGGCCTGCACCCTGTTCTCGGTATGGCTGATGGCGCAGATGGACTGGGACACCTCGTTTTTCTACCTCGCCATGGCGATGGGCATTCTCTCCATCGGCATGGCCTCGTTCCCGCCACCGACGCTCTCCAACGCCATTGCCGGCCTGCCCAGCCATCTCACCGGCCACGGCTCCGGCGCGATCAACTTCGCCCTGCAACTGGGTGGCGCGCTGGGCACGGCGGGACTGGTCATCCTGCTGGACCGCCAGACCGCCTATCACGGCCAGATCCTGAATGCCGGCGTCAACGCCGGCAACACCACCGCCCGCCAGGCCCTGGGACAACTGACCGACCTGGTGGGCCGCCTCGGCGTGCCGGAAATTCACCAGCCGGCCATGGCCGGCTATCTGCTGGGCCGCATCGAGGCGATCTGGGCGTCGATTCTCGCCTATCAGGACGGCTTCTGGATTCTGATCGGCAGCCTGCTGCTGGTGGTGATCCCCTCGCTGCTACTCAGTCGCTGGCGCCGTTCGCCCCATGTCTGACTCCGCTCACCCGATCGACGAAGGATGCACTCGCACCATGACCGCCGACGCTTCCCAGCCCCGCAAACGCCGCCTGCCGCGCAGCGCCAAGCTACTGATACTCGCCATCGTCGTGGTGCTGTGTCTGATCTGGATCGGCCTGGCCGTCGCCCATCGCCTGACCCTTGTCAGCGCCCAGGACGCTCGCGTCATGACCGACGAGGTGACCGTCAGCAGTCGTCTCGAGGGTTGGGTGGCGACGTTCGACCTGATCGAGGGCGACACCCTGCAACGCGGCGATGCGGTCGCCGCGCTCTACAGCAAGCCGGACCAGCGCAAGCGCGAAGCGCTGACGGCCAAGGTCGCGACCCAGCAGGCGCGCCTGGAGTACGAGCAAGCGCGACTGGCGACGGCCGAGAAGCAGTTGAAAGGCGGCATCAGCCTGATGCAGCGTCAGCTGGAGGCGAGCAAGGCAGCCGAGAAGGCCTCCCAGGCCCGGCTGACCGAAGCCGAGCGCGATTTCCAGCGCTCCGACACGCTCTACCAGAAGCGCTCGGTCTCGGAGCAGCGCCGCGATCAGGACTACTACGCCTATCAGGCCGCACTCGCGGAACACGCCCAGGCGCAGCAGGAGGTCCGGGTCAGCCAGGCACTGGCCGACAACGCCGAGGTCGGCTTCATCAACGGTTCGCAGATGCCGCTCCCCAATCCCGAGGTGCTGAGACAGCAGGTGCGGATCGCCCGCCAGCAGCTGGCCGAAACCCAGGCGACGCTGGAGGAGGAGCAGTTGCGCATCGCCGACCTCGAGATCGACAGCCCCGTCGACGGCGTGATCGACAAGGCGCTCATCGACCAGGGCGAATACGTCAGCGCCGGCCAGCCCATCGTGATGATGCACGATCCCTCGAAGCTGTGGGTGGAGGCCAACATCAAGGAGACCGATGTGGGTGCACTGCGCACCGGCCAGTCCGTCGCCATTACCGTCGCCGCCTTTCCCGACCAGACCTTCAGCGGCCATGTCGCCGTCATCGGCCGCGCCGCGACCAGCCAGTTCGCGCTGCTGCCGGATCCCAACCCCTCCGGCAACTTCACCAAGATCACCCAGCGAATCCCGGTGCGCATCCGCTTCGACAACGGTCCCACCGAACTGATCGGACCCGGCATGATGGTCGAGGTGGATATCGATGTGAGCGGCGCCGAGGAACGACGACCCGTGACGACCGTCGACGGCTGAGCGCAATATTCTTCAAGATTCCCCGCTCCCCGCCATCTACGCTCCTCTTCCCCCGGACAAGAGGAGCCATCCATGTCATCCGCTATCGTCGTCTCCATGGCCGCTTTCGCCCTGGCCGCCTCGCTATCTCCCGGCCCGGTCAACCTGGTCGCGTTGAGTACCGGGCTGAGCTACGGCTTTCGGCATAGCCTTCGCCACGTGAGCGGTGCCACCTGCGGTTTTACCTTACTGTTGCTGTCGATCGGCTGGGCACTGCAGCCGATCCTGAATTGGCCGCCCGCCATGATCGCGATTCGCTGGGCCGGCGTGCTTTTTCTGCTCTACATGAGCGTCGGACTGGCACTCGACGACGGCCATCTCCGCGCCCGCGACACTCACCGCGCTTCGTTTCGCCGTGGGGCACTCATGCAGTGGCTGAATCCCAAGGCCTGGATGGCCTCCGCGGCGGGCACCGGCGCCTACACGGCTGCCGGCAGCGCCGGTTCCGTCGCGCTGTTCGCGCTGATCTTCTTCGTCATCTGTTATCTGAGCCTGGCGAGCTGGGCCGCGTTGGGCGCCTGGCTGGGAAGCCGCCTGCCGACGCCACGCCAGGTGCGCTGGATCAATCGCGGATTGGCACTGATGCTGTTGCTCAGCGCCTCGAGTCTTGCGGTCGTCCCACTCGGCGATACTGGTCAGGCGTCGCTGCGGTGAAGCGTTTGAAGGTCCGCTGAAAATGCGACTGGTCGGCGAACCGGCACTCGAGCGCCACATCGGCGATGGCACCACCCGCTTTCAGGGCGGCCTGGCCATGGCGAACGCGACAGTCGGTCACAAAGGCATGGGGCGTGATGCCGTACTGGCGCTTGAAACTTCGCACCAGATGGGCTGGCGACAATCCTGCCTCGGCGGCAATGCGCTCGAGTGGCAAGCACTCGGTGCAGTGGCCGCGAATGAAGTCGACCACCGGCTGCAGCGCCGAGTCGTCGCGCCACGGCTCGGCTCGATAGGCTCCTGGATGCGTCGACAACCGCCGGAAGAATGCCTCGCTTGCCGCAGCCTTGACGACCGGCGGGCAGTCGTCTTCGAACAGCGTGCCGCACAGTCCCAGCAGATCGCGGTACAGCGCCGGCGTGCGCGTCATGTGCATCGCCAACGGCCGAAAGCCACCGTCGCCGATGCCGGCCTCTCGCTGCAGGTCCGAAAGCCAGCGGGCATCGACATAGAGCATGACGTAGGACCAGGGCGTGTCGTCGATCGGGTTGCAGGCGTGTATCTCGAACGGATTCATGACCACTACCGCACCCTCGGATACCGGTACGGCCCGCCACGGCTCGCCGGGCATCTGATACTCGTAGAGACTGCGTCCGGCCAGCACCGCGCCGATCGAGAACGCCTCGTGACTGTGCCGCGCATAACCCACGCCCCGACCATCCCGGGTCAGCCTCGCTTCCACGAACGGCAATTCGCCGCTGCGCCAGAAGCGCATCTCGCCACGTTGGCGTGAGTATCCCTTCATGAGCTGATCGCCGGTGCCTCGATGTGGACAGGTTTCGGGCCGCGATGCGGCCCGGTCTTCCCAGTATGCCAGCGCTCGAGAAGCGCTGAATAGATCGCCGAACGAGGTGAAGGGCAAGGCGCACGGAATGCAGAAGCGAGACATAACGTGGCGTCAGGCGAGCCTTCGACCGGGCTGGCGCACCAGTACCGCGCAACGCAGCCATTCGCTCGTGCAGGCATTCATGCCGTGGTTCCCTAACGCCCGAACCCGGCTGTCTCCCGGCTCGCTATTCGCCCTCCCAGCGCCCGGCAGTGACGCTGTGCCGACTCCTCGATGACGCGTTTGGCGTCGACCAGTATCTCGCGACCCCAGAAGGCGGAGTAGGCGCTATCGAACGCAAGCGGTTCCAGGCGTCGGGCGATGCCCGCGACCGTCCCCGCGTCCAGCGGAATGTTGTTGGGATAGGACCACATGAACGATGCCATGCGGTCCGGCGTGACCAGCAGCGTGTCCCCGGTCAGCAGTATCCCGTGTTCGGTCCAGTGCAGCACGCTGGCGCCTGGGAAATGACCGCCCAGGCAATGCGCGGTGACGCCGGACAGTATCTCCCGCGAGGCGCCTTCCCAGGACCGGATTCGCGCATCCGGCACGCTGACCCAGTCACGGTCCTCGGCGTGAACGTAGACCGGACAGTTAAACGCCTGTGCCCACTCCGCCATGGTGCTGAAATAGTGCGGATGCGACAGCACGATGGCATCCAGCCCGCCAAGCCCTTCGATGATCTCGATGGTCGCCTCGTCGAGCAGCGTCAGGCAGTCCCACAGCACATTGCCGGCCGGGGTCCGCAGCAGGAAGGCGCGCTGGCCAATGGCGAAGCTGGGCGTGGTGCCTATCGCCATCAGCCCCGGCGCCATATGGCGGAAGGTGTTGGTGTGATTGGCCGCCAATTCGCTCGGTGTCGTCCAGCGCTGCCCCTCCACCGGCACGAACTGCCGCTCGTCTTCACAGATATCGCAATGTTCCGGTGGCGTATCGCTCTCCGGATACTGCAAGCCACACGTGGCGCAGATGAAACCGGTGTTACGCATGTCTACCTCCCCGATCAGGAACGAGATCTCATCCTCTCTCCTCAAGTTAGCTTGAGGTCAAGGCTTTGCCAGGCGTGATCGACGTCCCGGACGCCGCAGGACCAGCCACCCCGAGATCAGGATCACCGCCATGCCGAACCAGGCCGCCGGGTCGGGAACCTCGTCGAACCACAGGACGCCCCAGACGGCGGCAAAGGGGAGATAGGCGTAATCGAACGTTCCCACCAGCGAAGCGGGAGCGACCTGATAGGCTCGCGCCACGCCCGTGTTGACGCTCACCATCAGTAGCGCATGGAGCAGGATCAGGGCGGCCTCGGCGAGGTCGAGCGGCTGCCACGGGCGAGTCAGGAAACCCCGGGGCAGTGCCGAGTCATCGGACAGCATCGCCACCAGACCGCTCCCCACGATACCGGCCAGCGCGAAGCAGAGATTCAGCCCCAGCGCCAGCACCAGAGGGCGCTCGCTCGCGCAGTGGCGACGCGTCAGCACCATGGCGCCGGCGTAGCAGCACGCCGCTGCCACCGGCAAGGTCATGGCGAGGGAGAACACGCCCAGGCCCGGGCGCAGCACCAGCAGCACGCCGCCGAAGCCGAGTGCGACCGCCGCCCAGCTCTGGCGCGTGAGCCGCTCGTCGCCGATGGCGGAAGCGAGAACCGCGATGAACAACGGCGTGGTGTAGATGCCCACGGCCGCGGTGGCGAGCGGGATCAAGGGTAGCGAGGCATAGAACAGCAGCCACATCGCCAGCAACAGCAGACTGCGCAGGATCACCCACCCCGGCCGATCGGGTACCAGCGCCATCCAGCCGCCGCGCAGGAGCAGGCATCCCGCGAGGAGGGGAATCGATATCGACGATGCCGACACCAGCAACTGCCAGAGCGACGGCCCGGCGCCGATATACTTGACCAGCGCGTCGGACAACGCCAGCAGGCAGACCGACCCGACGATCAGCGCCACGCCCTGGGAATGATTGTCATGGCGCTCATGCTGCATGATGATCTCCGTGGTTCACGACGGGTATCACCATGCCCGCGGAGACCGTCATCCGACCAACGACTTCTGCGTCGCTATCCATGAGCTCAGGTTATGAATTGGCTAGGTAAATCGCTGCCGCCCCTGTCGACGCTGCTGCCCTTCGAGGCGGCGGCACGCCTCGAGAGCATCTCGCGCGCGGCCGAGGAGCTGCATCTCACCCAGGCCGCCGTCAGCCGCCAGGTTCGCGCGCTGGAGGAGGATCTCGGCGTGGCGCTGTTCGAGCGTCGCAATCGCGGGGTCTTCCTCACCCCGGCCGGTCGCGAACTGGCTGCCACTGTCTCCCGTTCCCTGCGCACCATGGCGGACCAAGCCAACGACATGCGCGGCCCAGGTCGCGGCGCCCAGGTCATCCTGTTCTGCCAACTCTGCGAGGCGTTCTACTGGTTGATGCCACGCCTGGCCGCCTTCAATCGTCGACATCCCGATATCGATCTGAAACTGGCCACTTCCACGCGCCCCATCGAGGAACATCACGACCCGTTCGATATCGCCCTGCAGACGGGCGGCAGGCCCAGCGGCAATCACCCCCTGGCCTTTACGGCCAGCGACGAGATCTACCCCATCTGCAGCCCGGATCATCCCGCCGCTCGCGGTCATCCGCGTTCGCTGGCGTCGCTGACGGCGTTCGATCTGCTCCATCACTACGCAACGCCGCCGGACTGGATGGAGTGGCCCGACTGGCTCCGGGCGATGGGACATTCGCCGGATCTCCCTAACCCCGGAAAGACCTTCGACAGCTATCCGCTGATGCTTCAGGCGACATTGGAGGGCCACGGCGTGGCGCTGGGCTGGCGTCGCACGACCGAGCGGCTGATCGCCTCGGGCGAACTGGTTCGTCCCGTGCGCGAGAGCCTGCATCAACCGCAAGCGATCGCCATCCACACCAGACGGGGCTCACCGGAACGCCACGCCACCCGGGCACTGCTCGACTGGTTGCAGGAAGCGCTGGAGGGCACGCCGCCATAGCAGGGCATCCCGCGCCGCGATTCCCGACTTCCGTATGGACCTGCTAGTCCTCCGCCAGTCCGAGAGCGATCGCGGCCTTCAGTCCGAAGGTTCGAGTCGTCGAAGCCAGCCGTCCACGAACGCCTCGCCCGGCAGCACTCGGAAGAATTCCGTCGAACGCACGGCCGCTTGAAAATAGGGATCCCTGTCCGCGGCGAACGTCGGGACG
>NZ_CEXLVS010000116.1:0-6506 GCF_982684285.1 Salinicola sp.
TCGGGCTTCGGGCGTCGGGCTTCGGGCTTCGGGCTTCGGGCTTCGGGCTTCGGGCGAGAAATGCCAGCGACGCTGGCATTTCTCGCTCAAGGGCAACACCCTGATTTTCGCGGCTCGCTGTCTACCACCAGGCATGAAAATGGTGCGGCGGCCCCTTGCCCTGGCCCACGGTGAGGCGGTCGCTGGCTTCGAGGGCCTCAAGAAGCCACTGCTTGGCGGCGTCGATGGCCGCCTCGACGTCGGGGCGGGCTGGCGGGAGGTGCGCCAGCTGGGCCGCGATCGCCGACGAGAGTGCGCAGCCCGCACCGTGGAGATTGGGCGTCGGCAGGCGCGGCGCATCCAGCCAGCGCGTCGCGTGCGGCATCCACAGCAGGTCCGGGCAGCGATCCAGCGGTAGATGGCCCCCCTTCAGCAGGCCGTAGGGGGCCCCCAGCGCCGCGAGATCGCCCACCATCGCCTCCATGGCGGCGGTATCGCGCGGCACCTCGGTCCCGAGCAGGGCTGCCGCCTCGGGGAGGTTGGGCGTGATCACGTCGGCCAGGGGGATCAGGATATCGCGCACGGCGCGCAGGCCCTCATCGTCCACCAGCCTGTCGCCGCTCTTGGCGACCATCACCGGGTCGAGCACGATCCAGCGCGGCCGGCGCCGCGTCAGCGCCTCGGCGATCGTCTGCGCCACGTCGCGGCTGGCAACCATGCCGATCTTGACCGCATCGATCTCGACGTCGTCGAGCAGGTTGTCCAGTTGGGTGCGGATCAGCGCCACCGATACCGGCTCCACCGCCACCACGCCTCGCGTGTTCTGCGCGATCACGGCAGTAATCACGTTGGTGGCATAGACGCCGAGCGCCGAGAACGTCTTGATATCGGCCTGCAGGCCGGCGCCACCGGACGGATCGGATCCGGCGATCGTCAAGGCATTGGGAGTCGAATGAGAAACCATGGCTGGACATTGCAAGCGGCAGGAAAGCGTCTAGCCTAAGACAAGATGCTGCCATTGCCCAATGGCAATGACGCCGATAAAGGATAGAGTGACGAAGACGACCGCCTGATCCCGGCCCGCCAGATTTGTCGGCGGGCTGCAATAGGACTAATTAGCAGGCTTGTTACCAAGTCGTCATCGTGTAAACTCGTAAACTTACGAACCTGTCAGTCTGGTTCGATATCGCCGAGTTCAGGTTCCATCACGTCTGCGAGGGAAGGCATGTCCGATCCGGTCTCCGCATGGATTGCCAGCTACTGGGCTACCGGGCTGTTCGTGGTGGCCGTCGTTGCACTCTGTGGATTGATGATCGGCGCTGCCAGCCTGCTCGGTGGCCGCAGTCATGGCCGCAGCAAGTCCCTCCCGTTCGAATCCGGCATCGTTGGCGCTGGCACTGCGCGCCAGCGGTTCTCGGTCAAGTTCTATCTCGTTGCCATGCTGTTCGTCATTTTCGACATCGAAGCCGTCTACCTGTTCGGCTGGGCCGTCTCCGTGCGCGAGGTGGGCTGGACGGGATTCGCGGCAGCGACAGTTTTCATCCTCATCCTGCTGGCTGGACTCGTCTACGACGCTCGCGTCGGTGCGCTCGACTGGGCGCCGCGCAAGAGAGGGCGCGAAGACGCCTCGAGAGCGCGCGAGCTGGCCGCCGTGCCGGGAGTCGAGCGTCATGCACGCTGACAACGTCGGCCATCGCGTGGCAGCGCTAAACGCCGAGCCCGGCAGGCAAGGTCGCCATGGCGATCGACAAGATTATAACGATGGGAGCCAGGCATCCGTGACCGGCCTGCGCTTCCTCGACCGTTTTTCTATCAGGTTTGTTGAGGCCCACTATGCAGTACACCCTGACCCGTGCGGAGGGAGGCGATTCCGCGGCTGATCGTTACCCACTTGGCGAGCGTGAGATCGTCGATGATCCGATGAAGCAGCAGGTTCATCGCAATGTATTCATGGGCAAGCTCGAGGACGTGCTCCATTCGGCCGTCAACTGGGGGCGCAAGAATTCGTTGTGGCCCTACAACTTCGGGCTCTCCTGCTGCTACGTGGAAATGACCACGGCGTTCACCGCGCCCCACGACGTCGCCCGCTTCGGGGCCGAGGTCATCCGCGCCTCGCCACGGCAGGCCGACTTCATGGTCATCGCCGGTACCTGCTTCATCAAGATGGCGCCCGTCATCCAGCAGCTCTACGACCAGATGCTCGAGCCCAAGTGGGTCATCTCGATGGGATCGTGCGCCAACTCCGGCGGCATGTACGATATCTACTCCGTGGTTCAGGGCGTCGACAAGTTCCTGCCCGTGGATGTCTACGTGCCCGGCTGCCCGCCGCGCCCCGAGGCGTTTCTTCAAGGTCTCCAGCTCCTGCAGGAGTCGATCCAGGAAGAGCGCCGCCCGCTCTCCTGGGTGGTCGGTGATCAAGGTGTCTACCGCGCCGAGATGCCGTCTCAGCGCGAAAAGCATCGCGATCGACGGATTGCGGTCAAGGAGCTGCGCACCCCCGATGGCATCTAGCCCGATCGCCCACGTCGATCGTTCCTGCCATTGATCCTTGTGGTCATTTTCGACCATTGATTCTGCACCGGGGGCCGCCAGCCATGACCGCAGCCGATGATTCTCAAAACGAGAGCGCGACGACCTTTAGCGCCTCCCATGCCGCCGGTCAGCCCGACGTCGTGGCCGAACTGGTGCGCCAGTTCGGCGAGGCCGCCTTCACGCCGCAGGAGACGCTGACCGCCATGCCGGTCATCTGGGTCGCCCGCGAGCAGCTACGGGACGTGCTCGGCTTTCTGCGGCGCGTGACCGGTCCATTTTCGATGCTGTTCGACCTGAGCGCCGTCGACGAGCGCCTGCGGACCCATCGCCGGGGGCTGCCACCGTCCGATTTCACCGTCTTCTACCAACTGCTGTCGGTGGAGCGGAACGCCGATCTGATGATCAAGGTCGCGCTGCACGAGCGCGATCTCTCGCTGCCCTCGATCAGCGATATCTTCGTCAATGCCAACTGGTACGAGCGTGAAGTGTTCGACCTGTTCGGCATCGATTTTGCCGGCCATCCGCATCTGACCCGGATCATGATGCCGCCGACCTGGACCGGTCACCCGCTGCGCAAGGATTACTCCGCCCGCGCCACCGAGTTCGATCCCTACACCCTGACGGTCAAGGGCCAGGAGGTCGAGCAGGAGGCGCTGCGCTTCGATCCCGCGGCCTGGGGGATGAAGCGCGAGGGGGAAGAGACCGAGTTCATGTTCCTGAACCTCGGGCCCAACCACCCCTCGGCCCATGGCGCGTTTCGCATCGTGCTGCAGCTCGATGGCGAGGAGGTGGTCGACTGCGTGCCGGACATCGGCTATCACCACCGCGGCGCCGAGAAGATGGCGGAGCGCCAGTCCTGGCACAGCTTCATCCCCTATACCGACCGCATCGACTACACCGGTGGGGTGATGAACAACCTGCCCTACGTGCTGGCGGTGGAAAAGCTGGCCGGGATCACGGTCACCGATCGCGCCAAGACGATCCGGGTGATGATGGCGGAGATGTTCCGTATCAACAGCCACCTGCTGTTCCTGGGGACCTACCTGCAGGATCTGGGGGCGATGACGCCGGTGTTCTTCACCTTCACCGATCGCCAGAAGGCCTACGAGGTGATCGAGGCGATCACCGGTTTCCGCATGCACCCGGCGTGGTATCGCATCGGCGGCACCGCCCACGACCTGCCCACCGGCTGGGATAAGCTTGTCCAGGGCTTCGTCAACTGGATGCCCAAGCGCCTCGCCGAGTACGAGAAGGCGATGATGGACAACGCCATCGTCCGCGACCGCACCAAGTTCGTGGCGGCCTTCGACACCCGGCAGGCGCTGGACTGGGGCGTCACCGGCCCCAACCTGCGCGCCACCGGGCTCGACTTCGATCTGCGCAAGAAGCGCCCCTACTCCGGCTACGAGAACTTCGATTTCGAGGTGCCCACCGCCGTCAACGGCGACGCCTTCGATCGCGGCATGATGCGGATCGAGGAGATGCGCCAGAGCGTGCGCATCCTCCAGCAGTGCATCGACCACATGCCGGCCGGCGACTACAAGGCCGACCATCCGCTGACCACGCCGCCGCCGCGGGAAAAGATGCTGCAGCATATCGAGACCCTGATCACCCACTTCCTGCAGGTCTCGTGGGGGCCGGTGCTGCCGGCCGCCGAGTCGATGCAGATGATCGAGGCGACCAAGGGCATCAACAGCTACTACCTGACCAGCGACGGCAGCACCATGAGCTACCGCACGCGCATTCGCACGCCCAGCTTTCCGCATCTGCAGCAGATCCCCGCCGTCATGCGCGGGGGGTTCGTGCCGGATCTGATCGCGCACCTGGGCAGCATCGACTTCGTCATGGCCGATGTGGACCGATGAGGCAGCCATCATGACTACTACCGCGACTATTGGAACGACCATTGCCAGCGACGGTTTTGCCCTCGATCCCGCCGACCGCGAAATGATCCTCGAGGAGCGGGCGCACTATCCCTATCCGCAGGCGGCATGCATCGAGGCGTTGAAGATCGTGCAGAAGCGCCACGGTCACGTGCCGGATGGCGCGATTCCGGCGATCGCCGAAACGCTGGGCATTCGCGTGGCCGACGTCGAGGGCGTGGCGACCTTCTACAGCCTGATCTTCCGTCAGCCGGTCGGCCGCCACGTCATCCTGATCTGCGACAGCAGTTCCTGCTTTTTGACCGATTACGAGGCACTGCGCGACGCCTTCATCGAGCATCTCGGCATCCAGATGGGACAGACCACCGCAGACGGGCGCTTCACCCTGCTGCCGGTGTGCTGTCTCGGCGCCTGCGACCGTGGCCCGACGATTCTGATCGGCGAGGATCTGCACGGCCCGGTCGCGCCGGACGAGATTCCCCGACTGCTGGAGGCCTACGCATGAGCCGCATTCTGCAATCCGCCAGCGAGCGCCGTGCCGAGACCCATCCGCTGACCTGGCGTCTGCACGACGATCAGTCGCCGGTGCTGCTGGACGAATATTGTCGCACCCAGGGCTATGAAGCGGTCACCAAGGCGCTCGAGCAGCACACCTACGAGTCGCTGACCGAGGAAGTGAAGAGCGCCAATCTTCGCGGCCGTGGCGGCGCCGGGTTCTCCGCCGGGTTCAAGTGGAGCCTGACCATGAAGGGTGAGGGCGTCCCCCGCGGTTACATCGTCTGCAACGCCGACGAGATGGAGCCGGGCACGTTCAAGGATCGCCTGCTGATGGAGCAGCAGCCGCACCTGCTGATCGAGGGCATGATCCTGGCCGGCATCGCCAACCGTGCCAAGCAGGGCTACATCTTCCTGCGCGGCGAGTACCATCTGGCTGCCGCCGCGATCCAGCGTGCCCTGGCCGACGCCCGGGCCGATGGCTGGCTGGGTGCGGACGTGCGCGGCAGCGGCTGGGACTTCGATATCGCCCTGCACACCGGTGCCGGTCGCTACATCTGCGGCGAAGAGACCGCGTTGATCAACTCCCTCGAGGGCAAGCGCGCCAATCCTCGCGCCAAACCGCCGTTTCCCGGCCAGTCCGGCGCCTGGGGGCTGCCGACGGTGGTCAACAACGTCGAGACGCTGTGCAACGTGCCGGGTATCGTCAATCACGGTGCCGACTGGTTCCAGGCGCTCTCCGGCGACCTCAGCAGCGACGGTGGCACCAAGCTCTACGGTGTCTCCGGCAAGGTCAACAATCCTGGGCTGTGGGAACTGCCGATGGGCACCACTGGCAATCGGATCCTCGAGCTCGCCGGCGGCATGCGTGACGGCCTGACCCTCAAGAGCTGGCTGCCCGGCGGCGGCAGTACCGGCTTCCTGCTGCCCGAACATCTCGAGCTGGCGCTCGATTTCGACACCATCGGCAAGACCGGCAGCCGCATGGGAACGGGGCTGCTGACCGTGGTCGCCGACAATCAGAGCATGGTCTCGCTGACCCGCAACCTCGAGGAGTTCTTCGCCCGCGAGTCCTGCGGCTGGTGCACGCCGTGCCGCGACGGCCTGCCCTGGAGCGTCAAGCTGCTGCGGGCGCTGGAGGCTGGCGAGGGCGAGGCTGGCGATATCGAGCTGCTGGAGCAGATGGCCCGCGACCTGGGGCCGGGCAAGACCTTCTGCGCGCATGCGCCGGGGGCGGCGATGCCGCTGGCATCCGCGATCCACTATTTCCGTGACGAGTTCGAGCGCGGCATCACCCGACCCAAGGGTGAGGCGCACGCGGACCCGATCCCGGTCGGCAGCGTGTAGGAGGAGTTCGACGCCATGGCCACTATTCACGTCGACGGCAACGATTACGAAGTCGAAGACAGCGACAACCTGCTCCACGCCTGCCTCTCGCTGGGACTGGATATTCCCTATTTCTGCTGGCATCCGGCGATGGGCAGCGTCGGTGCGTGCCGCCAGTGCGCGGTGAAGCAGTACAAGGACGCCGACGATGACCGCGGCATGCTGGTGATGTCGTGCATGGCCCCGGTCAAGGACGACGCCTACATCTCCATCGCCGACGAGGATCTCGAG
>NZ_CEXLVS010000116.1:6516-12398 GCF_982684285.1 Salinicola sp.
AAGGTCTTCCGCGAGACGGTGATCGAGTTCCTGATGGTCAACCATCCCCACGACTGCCCGGTCTGCGAGGAAGGCGGCCACTGCCATCTGCAGGACATGACGGTGATGACCGGTCACGACCGCCGCCGTTACCGTTTCCGCAAGCGCACCCATCGCAACCAGAACCTGGGGCCGTTCATCGCCCACGAGATGAACCGCTGCATCACCTGCTATCGCTGTACGCGGTTCTACCAGGATTACGCCGGTGGCGAGGACCTGGGTGCCTTCGGCGCCCATGACAACGTCTACTTCGGTCGCGTCACCGACGGCACCCTGGAGAGCGAGTTCTCCGGCAACCTGACCGAGGTCTGCCCGACCGGCGTGTTCACCGACCAGACCCACTCCGATCACTACACTCGCAAGTGGGACCTGCAGTTCGCGCCGAGCGTCTGCCACCAGTGCGCCAGCGGCTGCAACATCAGTCCCGGCGAGCGCTACGGCGACATTCGCCGGATCGAGAATCGCTACAACGGCGACGTCAACGGCTATTTCCTCTGCGACCGCGGCCGGTTCGGCTACGGCTACGTCAACCGCAAGGATCGGCCGACACGTCCCGAATGCCGGGAGGCCGGTGGTGAGGCGCGCACGATGGAAGTCGACGAAGCGCTCGATCTGGCCGCGGATCGCCTGCGTGGCGCCAGGCGGCTCATCGGCATCGGCTCGCCCCGGGCCAGCCTGGAGAGCAACCACCGCCTGCGTCAGCTGGTCGGTGCGGCCAACTTCTCCACCGGTATCGAGGCCGGAGAGCTGGCGCGGATCCGACGGATGCAAGCGCTCAACCGAGAGGCGGGGCTGGCCACGCCGAGCCTGCGCGAGATCGAGCAGTGCGACGCGATCCTGGTGCTCGGCGAAGACCTCATCCAGAGCGCCGCCCGTGTCGCGTTGTCGGTGCGTCAGGCGGTGCGCGGCAAGGGCGCGGAGCTGGGCGCCGAGCGCGGCATCCCCGAATGGAACGCCGAGGCGGTAAAGACCATCGCCCAGGACGCTGGCCATCCGCTCTTCCTGGCCACGCCCGATGTCACCAAGCTCGATGGAATCGCCGCCCACGCCGAGCGTCTCGCCCCCGACGATATCGCCCGGCTCGGTTTCGCCGTGGCCCATGCCCTGGATTCCACCGCGCCGGCCGTCGAAGGCCTCGACGCGGCAACGTCACAGTTGGTCGAGCGCATCGCCGATGCCCTGCTGGCGGCGAAAAAGCCGCTGATCATTGCCGGCGAGTCACTGGGATCGATGGCGATCCTGGAAGCGGCCGGCAACATCGCCCGCGCGCTCGGCCGGCGCCAGCGTTCGGACGCCGGGCTGACCCTCGTTCGTCGCGAGGCCAACAGCGTCGGGCTCGGGTTGCTGGGCGGGGAATCCCTCGACTGGGCGCTGGCGCAACTGGAAACCGGGGACGCCGATGGTGTGGTGATTCTCGAGAACGATCTCTATACCCGGCTGCCGGCGCCACGCGTGGATAGCGCGCTCGGGCGGGCCACGGCGCTCGTCGTGGTCGATCACCAGCGCACGCCGACCTGGGGGCGAGCCGACATCGGCTTGCCGGCGGGCACGTTCGCCGAGAGCGACGGCACCCTGGTCAGCCTCGAAGGCCGCGCGCAGCGCTTCTATCAGGTGTTCGATCCCAGCTACATGCGTCCCGATACTCGCATTCGCGAAAGCTGGCGCTGGCTGCATGCGCTCCACGCCACGCTGGAGCGCCAGCCGGTGGAGACCATCCTGCTCGACGACTTGACCCAGGCCGTCGCCGAGGATGCGCCCGCCCTGGCCCCGCTGCACCAGAACACGCCGGAGGCGATGTTCCGCATCCACGGCCTGAAACTGGCCCGCGAGCCCCACCGCTACAGCGGCCGTACCGCCATGCGCGCCAATCTCGACGTCAACGAGCCGCGGGCGCCGATGGACCTCGACACGCCGTTCGCCTTCTCGATGGAAGGTTATTCCGGCTATCGGGAGCCGCGCCGGGAGGTCGCCTTCGCCTGGGCGCCGGGCTGGAACTCCCCGCAGGCCTGGAACAAGTTCCAGGACGAGGTCGGTGGCCATCTGCGCGCCGGAGATCCGGGCAAGCGGCTGTTCACGGCCGCCGCCGCCGGTGGCGACTACTGCACCGACATCCCAGTCGCCTTCAAGCCGCGCGAGGGCGAATGGCAGGTGCTCGACCTGCCCCAGCTGTTCGGCGGCGACGACATGTCGCGCCGGGCCGAACCGATTCGCGAGCGCATGGCGCCGCCGCAGGTCGCGCTAAACCAGACCGACGCCGCGGGGCTGGGTATCGGCGCCGGCGATGCGGTCTCGATCGCTGTCGATGGCACTCGCTTCAGGCTGCCGGCGAGACTCAGCGCCGGTCTGCCGCCAGGTGTCGTTGGCCTGCCCGCTGGTTCGATCCAGGAAGTCACCGGAGGATTGACGCCAGGTGCCGTGCGCTGGGGAGCGGTCGCGAAAGCGGAGCACGATGGCCAGGCGCCGGCCGGGGAGGCGCGCCCATGAACTGGTGGACGCCGCAAGTCGAGGCGACGTTGATCGCCATGGTTCAGGCCGTGGTCATTCTGCTGGTCGTGGTCGTTTCCGGGGCGCTGTTGAGCATGATCGAACGGCGCCTGCTGGCGCTGTGGCAGGACCGCTACGGCCCCAACCGGGTCGGTCCGTTCGGGCTTCTGCAGATCGCGGCGGACATGCTCAAGATCTTCTTCAAGGAGGACTGGATCCCGCCGTTCGCCGACCGGACCTTCTTCGTGCTGGCGCCGGCGATCGCCATGGCCTCGCTGCTGCTGTCGTTCATGGTGATCCCGATCACGCCCGGCTGGGGGGTGGCGGATCTCAACATCGGCATCCTGTTCTTCTTCGCCATGGCCGGCATCAACGTCTACGCGGTGCTGTTCGCCGGTTGGGCCAGCAGCAACAAGTACGCGCTGCTCGGCGCCCTGCGCGCCTCCGCCCAGACGCTCTCCTACGAGGTCTTCATGGGCCTGGCGGTGATGGGCATCGTCGCCATGACCGGCTCGTTCAACATGCGCGACATCGTCAATGCGCAGGAGAACGTCTGGTTCATCGTGCCGCAGTTCTTCGGCTTCTGCACCTTCGTCATCGCCGGGATCGCGGTGACCCACCGCCATCCGTTCGATCAGCCCGAGGCCGAGCAGGAGCTGGCCGACGGCTACCACATCGAATATTCCGGGATGAAATGGGGCATGTTCTTCGTCGGCGAGTACATCGGCATCGTGCTGATCTCGGCGCTGCTGGTGACGCTGTTCTTCGGCGGCTGGCACGGGCCGCTGCTGCCGCCGATCGTCTGGTTCCTGCTCAAGACGGTGTTCTTCGTCATCCTGTTCGTGCTGCTGCGCGCGGCGTTGCCGCGGCCGCGCTACGACAAGGTGATGAGCTTCGGCTGGAAGGTGTGTCTGCCGCTGACACTCGTCAATCTATTGATCACCGGGGCGATGATTCTGCTCATCGACCCGGGCGTGTAAGGGAGAGCGACCATGCTGAGTCAGATCCGGAAGATCGTGTCCGGCACCGGCACGCAACTGCGCACGCTGTGGATGGTGTTTTCGCACGCCTGGCGCAAGCGCGAGACGCTGCAGTACCCGGAAGAGCAGGTCTACCTGCCGCCGCGCTATCGTGGCCGCATCGTGCTGACCCGCGATCCGGACGGCGAGGAGCGCTGCGTGGCCTGCAACCTGTGCGCCGTGGCCTGTCCGGTGGCGTGCATCTCGTTGCAGAAGGGGGAGAAGGAGGATGGCCGCTGGTATCCGGAGTTCTTCCGCATCAATTTCTCGCGCTGCATCTTCTGTGGCATGTGCGAGGAGGCGTGCCCGACCTCGGCGATCCAGCTGACCCCGGATTTCGAGATGAGCGAGTTCCGGCGCCAGGAGCTCGTCTACGAGAAGCAGGACCTGCTGATCGATGGCCCGGGCAAGGATCACAACACCAACTTCTATCGCGTGGCCGGCCTGTCGATTGCCGGCAAGGACAAGGGCGAGGCGCAGAACGAGGCCGAGCCTATCGACGTCAAGTCGCTGATGCCGTGAGTGGTATACGTCAGCCGGTATCGTCGAGAGGCGGTAGCGGCCGGGAGCCGTTTGCTGGGGGAGAGAGAGAAGCATGCAAATCGCGTTTTACTTGAGTGGCCTGGTCGCGATTCTCGCCACCCTTCGCGTGGTGACCGGCACCCATCCGGTCCACGCGCTGCTCTATCTGATCGTGTCGCTGATCGCGGTGGCGATGGTGTTCTTCGCGCTGGGGGCGCCGTTCGCCGGGGCCCTGGAGATCATCGTCTATGCCGGCGCGATCATGGTGCTGTTCGTGTTCGTGGTGATGATGCTCAATCTCGGCGAGTCGGCGGTGGAGCAGGAGCGAGCCTGGCTCCAGCCCAGGGCGTGGGTGGGCCCGGCGATACTGACGGCGGTGCTGTTGATCGTGATGGTGGTGACCCTGGCCAGTGGCGACTACGACGGCAGTATCAGCGGCGAGACGTTGACGGCCAAGATGGTGGGCATGTCGCTGTTCGGGCCCTATCTGGTCATCGTCGAACTGGCGGCGATGCTGCTGCTGGCGGCGCTGGTGGCGGCGTCTCACCTGGGTCGCAGTGAAGCGCACGATGAAGCCGATCTCGCCCGCGAGCGCCAGCGCGAGCTGAACGAACAGGCTTCCGCCGCAGCGCCACGCGAGACATCGATCCACACCCGCGAGGAGAGTCGCGATACGCAGGAGGGCAAGGCATGACGGGCATTCCGGTGGAGCATGGCCTGTGGCTGGCGGCGATCCTGTTCGTGCTGGGGCTGGCGGGGCTGATGACGCGGCGCAACATGCTGTTCGTGTTGATGAGTCTGGAGATCATGATGAACGCCGCCGGGCTGGCGTTCATTGTCGGTGGCACCCACTGGCAGCAGGCCGACGGCCAGGTCATGTTCCTGATGATCATCACCCTGGCAGCGGCCGAGGCGAGCGTGGGGCTGGCGCTGCTGATGCAGCTCTACCGTCGCTTCAAGACTCTCGATATCGATGCGGCTAGCAGGTTGCGCGGATGACTACTTTTCACGATGTCTTGCTGACACTCACGTTCGTCTTCCCGTTACTGGGATCGCTGATCCTGGCGCTGTCGTTCGGGCGTCTCTCCGAGCGGGCCAGCGCGACCATCGGTGTCGCCTCCATCGGCCTGGCGGCACTGTGCACGCTCTGGGTCGGCATCGACTTCTACGACCAGGGCAAGTCGGCGCAGACGTTGACCCTGTGGCACTGGATCAGCGTGGGTGATTTCCAGCCCACCGTGGGGCTGATGCTGGATGGGTTGTCGCTGACCCTGCTCGGCGTGATCACCGGGGTCGGTTTCTTCATCCACCTGTTCGCGGCCTGGTACATGCGTGGCGAGGATGGCGTGACCCGCTTCTTCTGCCACATGAACCTGTTCGTGTTCAGCATGATCCTGCTGGTGCTGGGGGACAATCTGCTGCTGCTTTACTTCGGCTGGGAAGGGGTGGGGCTCTGCAGCTATCTGCTGATCGGCTACTACTATCGTACGCCGGCCAACGGCTGGGCGGCGTTCAAGGCGTTCGTGATCACCCGTACCGGCGACGTGTTTCTCGCCATCGGCATGTTCCTGCTCTATCTCGAGCTCGGCTCCCTCAACCTGCAGACGCTGCTGGCGCGGGCGCCGGAAGTCTGGACCGAGGGCGGCCTGATGCCGCAGCTCGCGGCGCTGATGCTGCTCGGTGGCGCGGCGGGCAAGTCGGCACAGCTGCCGCTGCACACCTGGCTGGCGGATGCCATGGCGGGCCCGACGCCGGTGTCGGCATTGATCCATGCGGCGACCATGGTGACGGCCGGTATTTTCATGGTGGCGCGTATGT
>NZ_CEXLVS010000117.1:0-12325 GCF_982684285.1 Salinicola sp.
CGCTGCCTGGCGGGCGTCCTCCTCGCGAGTCGCCTCGAAACGCGCCAGCGCCAGATAGCGGTAGGGTGGCAGGCCGGCGAGGCGCCGCTCCTCGAGCATCTGGTAGGCCAGCGCATCGTAGCCGCTATCCGCCAGCAGCCGCAGATTGGGGTCGTCGGGATGCAGCGTCTGGACCAGAACGCGCCCGGCCCGGTCGGCGCGACCGGAACGACCGGCCACCTGGACCAGCAACTGGGCGCTCTGCTCGAGCGCGCGAAAATCGCTGGCGTATAGGCCGGCGTCGGCATTGACCACGACCACCAGCGTCACGTGGGGAAGATGGTGGCCCTTGGCCAGCATCTGGGTTCCCACCAGCAGGCTCGGTTCGCCGCGCCGGATCTCGGTCAACACCTGGTCGAAGGCTTCCTTGCGTCGTGTGCTGTCGCGATCGATGCGGTAGACGGGCGTGTCGGGGAACAGGGTGGCGAGAGTCTCCTCGCTGCGCTCGGTGCCGGCGCCGAGCGGTCGCAGGTCGGCGCTGCCGCAGCTCGGACAGGCGTCCGGCTGGGGTGTCTGGTGCTCGCAGTGATGGCAGACCAGGCGCGGCGGCTGGCGATGGAGCGTCATGCGTGAGTCGCAGTGGCGGCACTCGGCGATCCAGCCGCATTGATGACACGCCAGCGACGGCGAAAACCCCCGCCGGTTGATGAATACCAGCACCTGCCCCTCGGCTTTCAGCGCCTGGCGGATGGCGTCGATCACCGGCGGAATCAGCCCGCCCTGGCGCAGTCGCCCGCGCAGGTCGACCAGTTCGAGCTTGGCCGGGGCGTGGCGGCTGGGCCGCTGGGTCAGACGAAGGTGTCGATAGCGTCCGCTGCGCGCCTGGGCCAGGCTCTCCAGCGACGGAGTGGCGCTGCCCAGCAGAATCGGCACGCCCTCGCGGTGCGCGCGGGCCATGGCCAGGTCGCGGGCGTGGTAGCGCAATCCATCCTGCTGCTTGAACGAGCCGTCGTGCTCTTCGTCGACGATGATCACCCCGGGTCGCGCCAGCGGCGTGAAGATGGCGGAGCGGGTGCCGATGACGATGGGGGCGCGTCCGCTGCGGGCGGCTTCCCACGCATCCAGGCGCTCCAGGTCGGTGAGGCCCGAGTGCAGCGCCACGACCGGTGCGCGAAAGCGCTTGCGGAAGCGCGACAGGGTCTGCGGCGTCAGGCCGATTTCGGGCACCAGTACCAGCGCCTGGCGGCCCTGGCCCAGCACGGCCTCGATCAGTTGCAGGTAAACCTCCGTCTTGCCGCTCCCCGTCACGCCGTGGAGAAGGCAGGGGTGGAAGCGGTCCAGCCCTTCGTGAAGCGCCGAGAGCGCGGCGGCCTGTTCCCGGTTGAGCGGCAGGGCCGGTTCGGCGAGCAGCGCACCCGACCAGCCCTCGCTGGCGGTCAGCGGTTCACTGATGCGGGTGACCAGCGACTTGTCGAGCAGGCCCTGCAATTGGGCACGAGCGTACCCCTGCGCGGTGATGGCGGAAGTGATCATGCCATGGCGGTGCTGGGCCAGGAGCTGGACCAGCTCGCGTTGGCGTGGCGCGCGGCTCAGGGCATCGAGGGCGGCGGCCTCGGGGCGATTCAACTGCCACCGCTCGCGAATGCGTGCCTCCAGCGGTCGCCCCTGGCGCAGCGGCCCGGGCAGGGCGTGATGCAGCGTATCGCCCAGCGAATGTTGATAGTAGCGAGCGGTGAACTGGCAGAGCCATAGCCAGTCTGCCGGTAACGGCTCGTCGTCGAGGCGCTCCGTGATCGGTTTCAACTGGCTGGCCGGTAGCTCGCTTTGCATCGCGCACTCCATCACGATGCCGACCAGGTAACGCCGGCCGAACGGGATCTTGACCCGCAGACCCGGGCGCCAACCGCCGGCAGGGGGCTGACCCGCGGGGCGATAGTCGAACAGTCGCCTCAGCGGCGTGGGAACGGCGATACGAAGAATCCGAGGCGCGGGTGGAGTCGCGCTCCCGGGGGCGGTGCTGGAATCTGCCAATTGGCCTCCGTGAAGAGTTCTGCTAAAATGCGCCGCCTTCCGACGTAGGGTGCGTCTCTTATCCGTGGTACTGCCATCGCCAGACGATGCGGGTTACGGGATTCTAGGCGGGCCGGTCGCGCGGGAGTGAACCGCGATTCCCTATCCGTGTACGGTGCCTGGCAACAGATCAGGTGGCGGTACACCGCAAAGCGAGGCTTCACGATGAAACAGTCTATTCATCCCGAATACAAGACAGTCACGGCGACTTGTTCCTGTGGCGCGACCCATTCGATCGGCACCACGGCCAACGAAGACTTCCACGTCGACGTCTGCTCGCAGTGTCACCCGTTCTACACCGGCAAGCAGAAGCAGGCGACCACCGGTGGCCGCGTCGAGCGTTTCAACAAGCGCTTCGGAGCTGCGGTTCGTCGCGGTTGATATCGCGTCTCGCCGAGAACCGATCGGTTGTCGAGAAGCCCGCCTCCATGGCGGGCTTTTTCGTGCGCGATTGCCGGATTTCGACACGCGAAGGGGCGGGATTTCCGGGCCAGAGCCTGGGTTCGAGACCATGGATAAGGGATGTTTTATGGCTGGGCGTCCAGGTATAAGTGTCGCCAAATGCATCGAAGTGATTCAAACAGGCACTTAAAATTCGCGAAAGAGGAGAAAAGGGCGAAAGTTGTGTGGGGTGTCGTTTTTCTATAATCTGGCGCGACTCCATGGCACGACGATGCCGAGATATCCCACCCTTCATTTGGAAACATTCCCCATGAGTGACGATAAAAGACAGGCGGCGCTCGATTACCATGCCAAGCCGATTCCGGGCAAGTTGTCGGTCGAGCTGACCAAGCCGACCGAAACCGCCAAGCATTTGTCGCTGGCCTATAGCCCTGGCGTTGCCGAGCCGTGCAGGGAGATCGCGCTGGATCCGGAAAACGCCTATCTCTACACCGGCAAGGGCAACCTGGTGGCCGTCGTCTCCGACGGCAGCGCTATCCTGGGTCTGGGGAACCTCGGGCCACTGGCGAGCAAGCCGGTCATGGAGGGCAAGGGGGTTCTGTTCAAGCGCTTCGCCGGCATCAACTCGGTGGATATCGAGGTCGAGGCCGATTCCGCCCAGGCCTTCATCGACACGGTTGCCAACATCGCCAACACCTGGGGCGGTATCAACCTGGAGGATATCAAGGCGCCCGAGTGCTTCGAGATCGAGGCGGCGCTCAAGCAGCGCTGCAGCATCCCGGTGTTTCACGACGACCAGCACGGCACCGCGATCGTGACCGCCGCGGGCCTGCTCAACGCCCTGGACATCGCCGGCAAGACACTGGCGACCGCGCGGATCGTCTGTCTCGGGGCGGGGTCGGCCGCCATTGCCTGCATGAAACTGCTGATCGAATGCGGCGCCCGGGCCGAGAACATCTTCATGCTGGATCGCAATGGCGTCATTCACAGCGGTCGCAGTGATCTCAACCAGTACAAGGCGCAGTTCGCCACCGAGACGCCGCTGCGCACGCTGGATGACGCGATCGAGGGCGCCGATGTCTTCGTCGGGCTCTCCGGGCCGAATCTGTTCAAGCCCGAGCAGCTCGCGAAGATGGCGGCCGACCCGATCGTGTTCGCCTGCTCCAACCCGGACCCCGAAATTCACCCCGATGTGGCTCGCGCGACCCGCAGCGATGTGATCATGGGCACGGGGCGCTCCGACTACCCCAATCAGGTCAACAATGTGCTGGGGTTCCCGTTCATCTTCCGTGGCGCGCTGGACGTGCGGGCCACGGCCATCAATGAAAAGATGAAGATCGCCGCCGTTCACGCGCTGAAGGATCTGGCGCGCGAGCCGGTGACGAAAGAGGTGCTGGACGCCTACGAGCTCGATTCGCTGGAGTTCGGTCGTGGGTACATCATCCCCACGCCGGTGGATTCGCGGCTGCTGGAGAAGATTCCGGCGGCGGTGGCCCAGGCCGCGGTGGAGTCCGGCGTCGCGAAGAAGCCGTATCCCGCCCACTACCCGCTGAAGAGCGTCAGGGAAATCTACGGCAAGTAATTGCTGATCTGTCTCATCACGACGATGCCGCCCTCCGAGGCGGCATCGTGCTTTTCAACGATCTGATATAGCGCCCCGAAGCCGTTTTTTACAGCGACCCGACGCCGTCTTTTTACAGCGACCCGAAGCCGTCGCTCGATGGCCCTTTTCCAGCGACCCAGCGCCGTCGCTACCAGCCGTAGAGAATCGAGACCGAGGTCGTGGTGTCGGTGCGTGCTTCGGCGCCCGGCGGCGGATGAGTGTTGCTCCTGGCATCGTAGGAGACGCGCAGCGCGAGGTGAGAGTTCAATTGCGACGTGATCGACGAGAGTGAACGGGTAGTGACACTGATGTGAGTCGCTTCCGCCGACAGCTCCTGATCGAAGGAGATGTCGTCACTGAAGTTGTAGGTATAGTCCAGCGCCGCGTAGGCCAGCGCCAGATCGTCGCTGCTGCCGCCTTCGTAAGCGTCGTCATCGTCATCGTCGCTGTCGTCGGCATAGACGTCGTGGCGATAGCCCGGACCGACTTCGGCCGAAAGGGTGTGCGTCGGGCCGACGAGGAGCTGGCGCCCGTAACCGGCAATGGTCGTGAACTGCGAGTCGTAGCCGCTGAATCGATCGCGCTCCCAGCGTGCAAAGCCGAACAGGTAGTTGTTGTCCGCCAGCTCATAGCGTTCGCGGGCGCCGACCAGATATCGCTCCGAGGTGGTGTTGTCGTTGTCCTGGACGCTACGGGTCTCGGCGCGGAAGGTATGCGTATAGCGGCCGGTCAGCCAGGTCAGGCGGCCCTTGGCGAGCAGCGTCTGGGTGTTGGTGTTGCCGGTCAGCTTGGTGTAGCCGAGTTCCGCGCTGCCACTGAAGTTGGGCGCATTTTCGTCCGGTGCCGGCGGCGCGTAGAAAAGCTCTGCGTGTGACGGCGATGCCATCAGGCAGGTGGCCAGCAGCCACCAGCGGCAACTAGGCAGGGGCATGACATCTCTCTCAGCGTCGCTGCGACGTCCTGTTGCGGTGAAGAGCGAGTGTGGAACGAATGGGTCGGGGCTCGAGGCCCCGACCAATGTATCAGAAGATGGCTTCGAAAGTGCCAGTGCCTTGCGAACCGCTCTCATCTTCCAGTTCAGGGCGAATACCCCGAGGTTGGTACTCGGGCAGGTTGTCCTTGCGGAAGATCTCGCTGATGCCGCCGGACTGATCGTCATGCAGGCGCTTGCCGGTCTTCGGGTCGATGCGTGCCTGGACGATATCGTCGGGCGCCTTCGGAACGACCTCGGGGGTCCCTTTCAGGGCCGGGCCCATGAACGCCTTCCAGATCGGCAGGGCGGCTTGCGCGCCATATTCCGCGGTGGTGGTGTTGTCGTCCTTGCCGACCCATACCGTCGTGACCAGTGAGTTGTTGAAGCCGGAGAACCAGGCGTCGCGCTGATCGTTGGTGGTACCGGTCTTGCCGACGATATCGGCACGGTCGAGCGACAGCGCGCCGCGGCCCGTGCCGCGCTCGATGACATCCCGCAGGATGCTGCGCAGGATGTAGAGCGCATCGGGGTCGACGACGCGGGGCGCAATGCGGCGCGGTTCGCCGTCGACTTCGGTCTGGGTCGCGTCGGGCGCGCAGTCGCGGCATGCCACCAGCGGGTTGGCCTGTTCGACCACGGTGTTCTGGCTGCCCTGGGTGACCTGCTGGATGTACCAGGGCGAGACCTGGAAGCCGCCGTTGGCCAGCACCGCGTAGGCGTTGGCGATCTCCAGCGGCGTCAGCGAGGCGCTGCCCAGCGCCAGCGACAGCCCGTGCGGCAGGCGATCCCGGGAGAAGCCGAAGCGCTCGAGGAAGTTCAGCGCGTTGTCGAGTCCCAGCGACTGCAGCACGCGGATGGTCACCAGATTGCGCGAGGTGTACAGCCCGACCCGCAGGCGTGTCGGCCCGCGGAACTGGCGTTCCGCGTTTTCGGGGCGCCAGTCGTCGCCGCTGTACTGGGACATCACCACCGGCGCGTCGTTGATGATGGTGGCCGCGGTCATGCCGCCTTCCTGCAGCGCCGCCAGATAGACGAAGGGCTTGAAGTTGGAGCCGACCTGGCGCTGCGCCTGGATGGCACGGTTGAACTTGCTGGCGGCGAAGCTGAATCCGCCCTGCAGCGCTTCGATGGCGCCGGTCTGGGGGTCGAGCACGACGATCGCGCCCTCGGCGCCGGGGCGCTGCGACAAGCGCCAGCTGTCGCCGCTCTTCAGGATCCGGACCAGGTCGCCGCGCTGGGCGATCGCCTCGGCATTGGCGGGCACATCGCCGCGCCATTTGGCGCTGTGGTAGACGCGGGCCCACTTGAGGCCATCCCAGTCCAGGGTGATGACTTTGCCATCGGCATCCAGCACGCGCATCTGCTTGCCGTCGGTCTCGGTCACGATGGCCGGCTGAAGGGGGCCGTAGGCGGGCGTGCGCTCCAGCACCTTGAGCCAGTTGCTGACATCGCCATCGACGCCTTCGATGGTGGCCTCGCTGCTCTGGGCCGCCTGGCGCGCGGTCTGGATGACCTCCGGGGACTCCGAGAGCTCTTCTTCCAGGCCCTGCCGCTCGGTGCGATCCTGCGCTTCGACGAGGCTCGGGGGGATGTCTTTCTGCTCCGGACCACGCCAGCCGTGGCGGGTGTCGTAGTCGATCAGGCCCTGCACCAGCGCATTGCGGGCCTCGGTCTGCAGGCGACTGTCGAGCGTGGTGGTGATGCGGATATTGTCGGTATAGGCCTTGTCGCCGAAGCGCTCGACGGCGTAGGCGCGTGCCATCTCGGCCACATAGGGCGCGTCGATCTCCGACTGCGCGACATGGCGGCTGGCGGTGATCGGCGCCTTGACGGCCTGCTCGTAGCTAGCCTGGTCGATCGAACCGAGCTGACGCATGCGATAGAGGATCCAGTTGCGTCGAATCAGGGCGCGCTCCGGATTGGCCAGCGGATTGAAGCTGGACGGTGCCTTGGGCAGGCCCGCGATCATGGCGTACTGCGGCAGCGTCAGATCGGCCAGCGGCTTGCCGTAGTAGGTGTTGGCGGCGGCGGCGACGCCATAGGAGCGGTGGCCCAGGTAGATCTTGTTGACATAGAGCTCGAGAATCTCCGGCTTGCTCAGGATCTGCTCCATCTGCAGCGCCAGCAGGATCTCGCGGATCTTGCGGGTGAACGTCTGATCCAGGGTCAGCAGGTAGTTGCGTGCCACCTGCATGGTGATGGTGCTGCCGCCGGACTGGATGTCTCCCGAGGAGGCCAGTTCCACCGCCGCGCGCAGCAGGCCTTTCGGGTCGACGCCGGGGTGGTTGTAGAAGTTGGCATCCTCGGCCGCCAGCAGCGCATCGATCAGCGGTTGGGGGATCTGATCGTAGCTGATCGGCATGCGGCGCTCCTCGCCGTATTCGCCGATCAGCTTGTTGTCCTCGGTGTAGATTCGCAGCGGCGTCTGAAGCTCGTAGTTCTGGAGCTGGCGCACGTCCGGCAGGCCAGGGGCAAAGTAGAGCCCTGCGCCGACGACTGCCAGCACGACACCGGCGCATAGCGACAGCAGCAGCCAGAAGGCGGTCGTCAGTAAGCGGGTAAAAAGCTTCATAAAAAGAGGTGATCCTTGACTGGTGGCGGTCCGGCCGCGTGCGTGCCCGCTATCCCTAGCTTCGGACATGGTTCAGTAACGGGGCATTATATGGATGCGACAGAGCCGGGGCCAGTTTCGTACCCGCCGCTTCCTGCAAGCAACGAGAAATAAGTGTAACGAAATGTCTCAAGTTGCCCATCGGGCCGCCGTTAACTTCGATTAGGATTTTCGAGTTCCGGCGAGGTGAGACAGTGTTGCGCTTGAAAAGATCCTCCCAGGGATTGGTCGGAGTGGACATCACCTCCGCCACTGTCAAGCTGCTGGAGTTGGAGCGTCACGCCGGCGGCCTGAGAATCGACAGTTACGCGGTACGCCCACTGAGCGAGGGAGCCGTCGTCGAGAAGCGTATTCGCGACAAGAGCGAGGTCGTGGACACGCTGCGCCGGGCGGTCGAGCATGCCCAGCTGCGTTCCCGGCGCGCCGTGGTGGCGGTGCCCAATTCGGCCG
Source organism: Salinicola sp. (assembly GCF_982684285.1). NCBI lineage: Bacteria > Pseudomonadati > Pseudomonadota > Gammaproteobacteria > Oceanospirillales > Halomonadaceae > Salinicola > Salinicola sp. The sequence goes on from NZ_CEXLVS010000117.1 coordinate 8,089, forward strand.
CCATCACCCGCGTGCTGTCGCTTCCGGCCTCGCTCAGCGACGAGGAGATCGAAGCCCGCATCCAGATGGAGTCCGACAAGCACATCCCGTTTCCCCTCAACGAGGTTGCCTTCGACTTTCAGCGGCTGGGCCACCATGCCCGTTACCCGGACCAGCAGGAGATCCTGCTGGTGGCCTGCCGCCTGCAGGATATCGAGACGCTGACCTCGACCATGGAGGCGGTGGGGCTGGAGGCAGTGGCCGTGGACGTGGAGGGCTTTGCCCTCGAGCGGGTCTGCCGTGCCCTGGGGGACTCCGAGGCGGATGACGACAGTACGGCACTGGTCGACATCGGTGCCAATCTTTGCGCCTTTCATGTGCTCAAGGGCGGACGGATCGTCTACAGCCGGGACAATCTTTGCGGCGGGCGGCAGCTCACCGACGCCATCAGCAAGCGTTACGGCATGAGTTTCGACGAAGCCGGCCGCGCCAAGAAGCGCGGCGGATTGCCCGACGACTATCGCCAGCAGGTGCTGCTGCCGTTCATCGATACCCTGATTCAGCACATCGGTCGTTCGTTGCAACTCTACTACACCTCCGCGGGACAGCAGCAGGTTCGGCGTCTCGTCCTTGGGGGCGGGTCCAGCGCACTGCCGGGACTGGCGGAGCGGCTGCGTGCCCAGAGCGGTCTCGAGGCGAAGCTCGCCAATCCCTTTCACCACATGCGTATCCATTCGCGGCTGGATGTCGGCGCGCTGGCCGCGGACGCGCCGGCGATGCTCACGGCCTGCGGCCTCGCCATGCGGGCCATGGCATGACGATCGAGATCAATCTCCTGCCGTGGCGGGAGCGGCGTCGTGTTCAACGCACCCGTCGTTTCAAGCAGGGCCTGCTGCTGACGCTGCTCGTCGGCCTGCTGATCGGCTGGGGGATCTCGCTGCACGAGAAGTCGCTGGTACGCGCGGGGCAGGCCCGGGTCGCGCTGATCCAGCGCGATACCGACGCCCTCACCCGCGACATTCAGGCGATGCGCGATTTCCGCGAGCTGCGGGAGCGCATGCTGAAGCAGATCGAAGTGATCGGCGAACTGCAATCGAGCCGCCCGCTCACCATTCGCGTCCTCGATCAACTGACGGCCACGCTGGTCGACGGTGTCTATTACACCGAGCTGGATCGCAAGAACGATCGGCTGGAGCTCAGCGGCGTGGCGGCTTCCAACCGTCAGGTCTCCGACCAGATGCGGGCGCTGGATGACAGCCCGGCATTCGATATCCCGCTGCTCTCGGACGTGCAGTCCGCCGAGGGCCCGGCGGCGGCCAAGCGCTTCCACATGAGTGTCGACCAGCATCCGGTCGATGACAGTGCGGCGGGAGCTGGATCGTGAAGCGCCTGACGGCCAGTTTCCGGCGGTTGGGCGGCCTTCGCGGCCTGGCCGGCGAACAGTGGCGGCAGTTACGTGAGCTCCAGTGGCGCGAGCTGGATGTCAAGGAGGCCGGCACCTGGCCTGTCGGCCTGCAGGTGATGATAGCGGTTGCGCTTCTGCTGGCTTCGCTGTGGAGCGCGCAGTGGTTGCTGGCTTCATCGCCTCGGGAAACGCATCAGCGATTGATGGTTCAGGAGCAGCAGGCGCTGCAGCGCTTCGAGACGCTCTCCTATCAGGCCGTCAATCTGCCGGCGATGGAGCGCCAGATGAGCGAGCTGCAGGCCCGCATGCAGCGGGTGCTGGAGATGCTGCCAAGCGATGCGGAGGTTCCGGCGCTGCTGGATGCCATCAGTGACGCGGCACGCGAGCAGCAACTCGATATCGATAGCATCAAGTTGCGTCCGGCGGTCGAGCAGGCGTTCTATATCGAGCAGCCCTTCGACATCCAGGTGCGCGGGGACTTCCACCAGATCGCCGCGTTCCTGGCTCGTGTCGCGGGCATGCCGCGTATCGTCACGCTGCACGACTTTACGCTGACGCCGATGGAGGATCGGCTCCGGCTGTCGATGCTGGCCAAGACCTACCGCTATCGGGAGGAGGCCGATCCCGGCGTCGGTTCCAGCAAGGGGAGGGGAAAGCCGTGAGCGCGAACCGCCTCGTTCTGGCCGGGATGCTCATCGGCAGCGGCCTGCTCGTGGGGTGTCAGGATGCCGACCTGGAAGCGCTGGAGGCGCATCTGGATGCGTTGCGGCACAAGCCCCAGGGGCAGATCGCCGCGCTACCGCAGATGCCGCAGTATGCCACCGCCGACTACCACCAGGGGCAGCGCCGCAGCCCGTTCGTGGCCGAGCGTGAAGGCCGCGTCGATCCGATGGATAGTGCGCCGCTGCCCGATGCCGATCGTCCACGCCAGCCCCTGGAAGCCTTCGAGCTCGATAGCCTGACCCTGGTCGGCACCCTGACGGTGGGGAACACCCCCTCGGGTCTGGTCGCTGCGCCGGACGGCAGGATCCATCGGCTGTTCGAGGGCGACTACCTGGGCAGGGATTACGGGAAGGTCGTTGACGTCGAGCCGCGCGCACTGGCGCTGATCGAGACCGTGCGGGGTCCCCAGGGGGGCTGGACGGAGCGTCGTCAGCGTCTGGCAATGGCACCACAAGAATCCGACGGTGCCAGCCGGCGGCAACAGTAGCAGGGGAACTCATGGCTCTTCGACGGCATTTGGCCGCTTTGATCGCGACGCTGATTCTGTGGGGGGTGGCGTGCTCCGCCCTGGCGGCCTCCACCCTGACCGCGATGACCTTCACCGACCAGGGCGCGGGTCGCCTGGACGTGGGTCTCGACTTCGTCGGCGGCGTCCCGGAAGTTCGCGGCTATCGCACGGACTCCCCGCCGCGGTTGGCGCTGGATCTGCTGCAGACGCAGAGCGCTCTGTCCCAGTCGAGCTTCGCCATCGGCAGCGCCGGCGTCAGCGGTGTGAGGGTGCTGGTAGCGGGGGGCCGCACGCGCCTGGTATTCGAGCTGGATTCGACGACCGGCTATCGGCTCGAGCGGCTGTCGGATCGGGTCGTCGTCCATCTGGGCGGGGATGCCGACGCTTCTCCGCCGGCATCCCCGCCCGCCGGAGGCGTCGACGCGGCGACGACGCTGTCGGCCGAGCCCCGGGTCACCGCGATCGATTTTCGTCGCGGCGCGGACGGCGCCGGACAGCTGCAACTGGAACTCGACCGTGTCGGCGTCGCCGCCGAGGTGTCGGGGCAGGGGCGACAGGTGTCGGTCACGTTGCCGGGTGTCGTCCTGCCCGACGAGCAGTATCAGACGCTCGACGTCGGGGACTTCGGCACGAGTGTCCAGCGCATCGTGCCGCGTCGCAGCGCTGGCGGTGTGACTTTCGACATTTCCGCATCCGACGCCGTGGAGCCGCTGGTGACCCAGAGCGGGCGTCGTCTGACGATCGAGCTGGCTGCCGCGGGAACGATCGAACGTCCCGAGGCGGGGGAGCGGCCCAGCTACACCGGGCACCGCATCACACTGAATTTTCAGGATATTCCGGTTCGCGACGTGCTGTCGATCATTGCCGAGGAGTCCGGGCTCAACGTCGTGGCCAGCGACGGTGTGCAGGGAAACGTGACCCTCAATCTCACCGACGTGCCGTGGGATCAGGCGCTCGATCTGGTACTGCGCAACCATGGCCTGTCGGCCCGGCGCGAAGGCAACGTGATGATGGTGGCGCCCACCGGCGAACTGGCAAGCCTGCAGCGTCAGACGCTGGAAACCCGCGAGCAGTCCGAGCAGTTGGCGCCGCTGAGTACGGAGTTTCTTCAGATTCGCTACGCCAAGGCCGATTCCCTCGCCGCGCTGCTGCGAGGCGGCGAGGGGGTCGGGATGATGTCGGAGCGTGGCCGGGTCACCGTCGATCCGCGCACCAATACGCTGATCCTGCAGGATACGCGCGATCAGCTGGACGCGATCCGACGGACCATCGACCACCTCGATGTCCCGGTGCGCCAGGTGCAGATCGAGGCTCGCATCGTGATCGCGAGGGATAGTGCGACGCACGAGCTGGGCGTCAACTGGGGGCTTTCCTCGCCGCGGGGCCGTCACTTCGATCTGAGCGGGGCGGCCGACGGCAATCCTTCGACGGTGCCGACGACCTCGGATGATCCCGCTCCTTATGGCGGCGGATTGGCGGTCGACCTGGGCAACGCCACCAACCCGGCCAGCGCTTTCAGCTTCGGCTATCTCTCCGGGGACGTGCTGATCGACCTCGAGCTGCGTGCACTGGAGAGCGAGGGCAAGAGCCAGACCATCTCCGAGCCGCGGGTGATTACCGCC
>NZ_CEXLVS010000118.1:0-12323 GCF_982684285.1 Salinicola sp.
CTGTCTCGGCGGCAGCGGATGCGTACTTTACGGACCCGAACCGGACTTGGCAAGCCCCTGAGTCGAAAAAACTGAATCGATGATGAACAACGGCAATGGCTCGATAGGGACCAATGGCGATGGCAGCCGATTGCCCCCGGCGCCTCATACTGTTCTGTTGTCAGATGCCCGCTTTTGACGCCCACCATCCCGACTGGCAAACCTTTGAAAGCTGCCAGAACATTGGTAAAACCAATTGGTGGAACCGCCATCAGGAGCATCGCCACGTGACCTACCCTCCCGTCAGGCAGCCCCGCCTTGCCGATGTCATTACCGAACGTCTCGAGACGATGATCCTCGAGGGTAGCCTCAAGCCGGGCCACCGCCTGCCAGCCGAAAGGCAGCTGGCCGAACGCTTCGGCGTGTCACGCCCCTCGCTACGCGAAGCCATTCAAAAGCTGGCCGCTCGAGGAGTGCTGACCAGCCGACAGGGGGGAGGCACCTATGTCAGCGAGCGTCTCGCGGCCAGTTACGGCGACCCCATGCTGGAGATGCTGTCGCGCCACGACGAGTTTCACCTGGATGTGCTGGAGTTTCGCGATGCGATGGAGGGAATCACGGCCTATCACGCGGCGATGCGGGCGACCCCGGCCGACAAGGAGATGCTGCAGCAGCGTTTCGAGGCACTGGACAGGAGTTACCGGGATCCCGTCCAGCAAGGCGACCCGCTACGCGAGGCCAAGGCCGATGCCGCCTTTCATCTCGCCATTGCCGAGGCCGCGCACAATGTCCTGATGCTGCACACCATCCGCGGCCTTTTCCATTTGCTGGAGAAGAGCATCGTCGGCAATCTGGCACATCTGTTCGAGCGCCCCAACGCCCGCCAGCGGTTGATGGCGCAGCACCGCGCGCTGCTCGAGGCGATTCAGGAAGGGAGAGCCGAGGAGGCTCGAATACTGGCTCACGAGCATCTCGACTACGTCAAGACGGGGTTGATGGACATGCAACGCGCCGAATCGAGGGCCCGACGCGCGGAGAGACGCTCGCAGTTGCTGAGCGACCGCTTCGAGCCCTGATCGCTTCCGCTTCCGGGTCACTCTCCGCTCAGATGCTGATCCTTCAGCTTGACGTAATTTCTCGCGGAGTAACTGAAAAACTCCCGTTCGGCGGCCTTGAGCTCGCGCAGCGGCTTGGCGGGGTTGCCAGCGTAGACATGGCCGCTCGCCAGTACCTTACCGGGCGGCACCATGGCGCCAGCGGCAACGATCACTTCGTCTTCGATTACGGTCCCGTCGAGCACCACCGCGCCCATTCCGATCAGAACCCGATCCCCGACCCGGCAGCCGTGCAGCGTGGCCTGATGGCCGATCGTGACATCCTCCCCGATCACCAAGGGATGGCCGCCGGGGTTGTAGTCGCTGGCATGGGTGCAGTGCAGCACGCAACCGTCCTGCACGCTGGTCCGCGCGCCGATGCGAATGCGGTGGACATCGCCACGGATGACCGCCATCGGCCACACCGAGCAGTCGTCGCCCAGCGCCACGTCACCCAGCACGACGCTGGTGTCGTCGATGAACACCCGCTGACCGAGGCTGGGTGTCACGCCCTGAAATGTTCGAATTGCCATTGAGTCCCACTCCTATCGCTATCCAGAATCCGCTTCACCATCCAGGCATGGCCTAGATGAGACTGGTCGCCAGCACCACGACCGTCAGCGGGATCGAGACGTAACGCACCAGCCATCGCCACAGCCGGAAGCCACCGGCACCGACGCCCAGCGCCGCCGTGGCCGCTTCCTTCGACATCATCCAGACCGCGAAGATGGCGATCAGCAGACCACCGACCGGCAGGAAGATATCGGGCGGAACGGTCGACACCAGCGTGAAGAAGTTCATCTCGCCGACCCAGTGCACGTCTGCCAGGGTGGAGAACGAGAGCACCGACAGCAGACCCACCAGCCACACCAGCGACCCGATCAGGATAGCAGCCCGGCTGCGCCGCCACCCGGAACCGACCAGCATAGACACCATCGGCTCGGCGAGATTGATCGACGACGTCCAGGTCGCCACCAGCAGGAGCAGAAAGAAGGCGCCCAGCCAGACCTGCCCTCCCGGCAATTCGCTGAAGGCGATCGGCAGCGTGACGAACATCAGCCCCGGCCCTTCGCTGGGATCGAGACCATGGGTGAAGACCACGGAGAAGATGGCGATACCGGAGAGCAGCGCCACCGTGATATCGAGCAGTGCCACGGCAAAGACGGCTTTGGGCAGACTCTGCTCCTCGGGCATGTAGGCACCGTAGGCCATCAGGGCGCAAGCGCCCACCGCCAGGGTAAAGAAGGCGTGCCCCATGGCATTGAGCACGACACTCCAGGTGATGGCGGCGACGTTCGGAGTGAACAGCCAGTGCATGGCGGCCCCGAAACCCGGCGTGGTCACGGCATAGCCGCCGAGAACGATCAGGATGGCGTACAGCAGCGGCATCATCACGTTGTTGAGCTTCTCGATGCCGTTGGCGATGCCGGCCGCCACCACCGACATGGTCAGCAGCATGAACAGGGTATGGTTGAAGGTCATGCGCAGCGGATCGGCCAGGAAGACATCGAAGCTAGCGCCGATCTGCGGGGGAGAAAGACCGACGAAGTTGCCATTCACGGCACTGATCAGGTACTCGATCGACCAGCCGGAGACCACCGAGTAGAACGACAGGATGAAGAAGACGGTGATCGCGCCGAAAAGCCCCAGCCATTTCCAGTGACGACCGACATCGGCCTCGTCGGCCAGGAACGCCAGCGCCTGCATCGGGCTGCGCCGACCGGCGCGGCCGATCATGATCTCGGCCATCATCATCGGCAACCCCAGCAGCAATACGAAGACGATGTAGAGCAGCAGGAACGCCGAACCGCCGTTCTCACCCGTCATGTAGGGAAAGCGCCAAATGTTGCCAAGTCCCACGGCGGCGCCGGTGACCGCCAGGATAAAGGCACGGCGGGACTGCCAGCGCTCCAGAGTTTCACTCATCATTCGGGACCTTTATCGAACGGGTTGCGGTCGCGGGCGGTCTGCAGCGGGGCAGACAGGGCTGGCGCGAAAACGCGAAGAGCCTATCAGCACCGGGGCGGCTCGCCAATCCGGCCCGGGCCGGCGCCCCAAATGGGCGCTGCCAACTGGGGCCCCCGGATTGAAAGCGGCTTCGGCTTCCCCCATATAGAATGGCACCGATTCCATCGTCCGAGGTGACCATGTCGAATAACCCGCTGCTCGAGCAGCATAGTCTGCCGCCGTTCGAGGCGATCCGTCCCGAACACGTCGTACCGGCCATCGAAAAGATCATTGCCGACAACCGGCAGGCCACCGAGGCCCTGGCCCGGCAGCAGGACGTGAGCTGGCAGACCCTCGCCGCGCCGCTGGAAGCGCTCAACGACCGCCTCTCCCAGGCGTGGTCGCCGGTGTCCCACCTCAACTCGACGATGAACAGCGACGCCCTGCGCGACGCCTATCAGCAGTGCCTGGCCATGCTTTCCGAGTACGGCACCTGGGTCGGCCAGCACACCGCGCTTTTCAAGGCCTTCGAGCGGCTGCGCCAGGGCGACGAGTTCGCGACACTCGATACCGCGCAGCGCAAGGCGATCGACAACACGCTTCGCAACTTTCGTCTCGCCGGCGTCGACCTCCCGGACGACGCCAAGAAACGCTACGGCGAGATCCAGGCTCGCCTGTCGGAACTCGGCAACACCTTCTCCAACCAGCTGCTGGATGCGACCCAATCCTGGCACCTCGATCTCGCCGACGCCGATCGCCTGGGCGGCCTGCCGCAGAGCGCCCTGGAGACATTGAAGGCCAATGCCGAAGCCAAAGGCGTTTCCGGCTACCGCATTACCCTGGACGTGCCCAGCTTTCTGCCGGTCATGACCTTCGCCGAAGATCGCGAGCTGCGCCGGGAGGTATATACCGCCTACGTCACCCGCGCCTCCGACCAGGGCCCCAAGGCCGGCGAGAACGATAACGCGCCGGTGATCGAGGAAACGCTGTCACTGCGTCAGGAGTTGGCCCGCCTGCTCGGTTTCGACACCTACGCCGACTACTCGCTGGCCACCAAGATGGCCGAAACCCCCGAACAGGTGCTGGGCTTCCTCGACGACCTCGCCAAACGCGCACACCCGCAGGCGCAGCGCGAATTCAACGAGCTCGAAGCCTTCGCCAAGGAGAGCCTCGGGCTCGACGCCCTGAAGCCCTGGGATACCGGCTTCGCCAGCGAGAAACTGCGTCAGGCCCGCTACGATATTTCTCAAGAGCAGCTGCGCCCCTATTTCCCCGCGCCGCGTGCCATCGAGGGCCTCTTTCGCGTCACGAACAAGCTCTACGGCATCCGCATGGCGGAGAATCCGGAAGCGCCACGCTACCACCCGGACGTGAAGTACTTCGACGTGCTCGATGGCGATCGCCCCATCGCCGGCTTCTATCTGGACCTGTACGCCCGGGAGGGCAAGCGTGGCGGCGCCTGGATGGATGTCTGCCGCACGCGTCTCCAGCGCGAGAATGGCGAACTGCAGCTGCCGGTGGCCTATCTCACCTGCAACTTCACGCCGCCGGTGGCGGGCAAGCCGGCGCTGTTGACCCACGACGAAGTGCTGACACTGTTCCACGAGTTCGGCCACGGCCTGCATCACATGCTGACGCGGCAGACGGTCGCCGATGTTTCCGGAATCAGCGGCGTCGCCTGGGACGCCGTGGAGCTACCGAGCCAGTTCATGGAGAACTTCTGCTGGGAGCGCGAGGGTCTCGATCTGATCGCCGGCCACGTCGATACCGGTGAAAAATTGCCGGATGAGCTGCTGAACAAGCTGCAGGCGGCGCGCAATTTCCAGTCGGCCATGCAGATGATGCGCCAGCTCGAATTCTCGCTGTTCGATTTCCGCTTGCATCACGAGTGCCGCAAGCCCAGTGCCGCCGATGTCCAGGCGCTGCTCGACGACGTGAGAGCCAAGGTGTCGGTGGTACCGGCCGTCGACTTCAACCGCTTCCAGAACGGATTCGCACACATCTTCGCTGGGGGCTACGCCGCCGGTTACTACAGCTACAAATGGGCCGAAGTGCTCTCGGCGGACGCTTACAGCGCCTTCGAGGAAGCCGGCATCTTCGATCCCGAGACTGGCCGCCGCTTCCGCGAGGCGATTCTCGAACAGGGCGGTTCGCGGGAAGCCGCAGAACTGTTCAAGGCGTTCCGCGGTCGCGAGCCGAGCATAGACCCGTTGCTACGCCATGCCGGTATCGAACCGCGAGACGCCGCCTGACCTGCGGCCATCCAGCGACTCGAGAGGACGCCTGCGAGCGTCCTCTCCTCCATTTCGAGGTAACGCATGACCCAGACACCGAAACGCTTCATCGCCGGCGCGATCTGCCCGCGCTGCTCGGCCATGGACCGCATCCGCTCCTGGGAGCAGAACGGGATTCGCTACCGGGACTGCGTGAGCTGCGATTTCTTCGAGCAGTTGCCGATCGAGGACGAGACGATCCAGGAGGTTCCCACCCGGGTGAACCAGCCCCGGGAGCGCCAGCGCCCGGCCAGCGACGAGATCACCCCGGTACGGATTCTCGACCCACGCAAACCGCACTGATTCCGCCGACCGCCCCGTCAATCGGCGACAATGCGTCGGCACGGGGATCGAGCGAGCGCGTTTAGAGCAGCGTTTCGCCGACATCGAATATCAGCTGCATCGCTATCTCGTCGCGATGTGATGGGTGGGCGTGCCGTGCCGGAGCGGGCAGAGGGGCTCAATGCCACAGCGCCACCCCCTGCATCACCAGCTGCCGCAGCACCGAGAAGGATGGCAGCCAGCGCAGCAGGTGCATCGATATCAGCGCCAGCATCAGCGCACTGCCCGGTGACTGCCAACTGAAGAGCTTGAGGGCCGTGCCGAACGAGCGCTTGAAGCGCGCCCCGGTGAGATCGACGCTATACAGCTCGTCCAGCATCAGATGGATGACGAAACCCAGCGTCATCGCCAAGCCGTGGATCCAGGCCAGTCGTTCAGGCTGGTCCAGCAGGGAGAAACTGATCGCTGCCGTCGACAGCCCGCTGATCGACGCCGCCAGCAGCGAATGCCACAACCCGCGATGAACCGTGAAGCGCGCGAAGATCGCACCGGCCAGGTAGCGTACGCCGAGATAGATACCGCCGCAGGCGGCAAACAGGTAGGCCGGCGTGACTCGATGCTGCAGGACCAGCACCGCCAGCACCACCGCAACCACGGCCAGGAGATTGAAGATCAGGCGGATGGCCTGGGACTGATCGGCATCGATATCCGGGAGAATACCGCCGAACGCCACCAGTATCGCCACCACCAGCGACTGCCATCCGCCCCACTGCCCCGCCTGCCATCCGGCCTGAGCGACCGCGGCTCCGCCGACACTCGCCACGCCGAGATGCGTTCGAAAATTGGCCATCGGCCCGGGCGCCCCACAACTGGATAAATGAACAGATTATGGCGCGCGAGCCAACCAGAAAACAATAGTTTGAGAGCAACCGTCGCAGGGCGGAGCGCCTGCGCAACGAAACAGGACGGCTCCACCTGTGGCGGAGCCGTCGGAATGCGCGCCGTTCAAGGCGCGCTAGCTGTCATCGACGACCCCGCAGGCAACCCGGCTTCCGCCGCCACCCAACTTGGGCTCGTCGCTGTAGTTGTCGCCGCCCTCGTGGATCATCAGCGAGTGACCGCCGAGATCGGCTTCGGTGAGTCGAGGCGCCAGCACTGGCGTCGTCGCCTTGCCGTCATCCCCGACCGTGAGTGCCGGCAGGTCGCCGAGATGCCCCTTGTCGCTGTAGGGTCCCTGGTGTGTGCCGGTATCGTCGGGGTCGAAGTGGCCACCGGCGGCGCCGCCAGGCGTGACCTCGCCATCGGTCTCGCTGGTCTCGCAACTGGCATTGGCGTGCAGATGGAAACCGTGGAGCCCGGCGTTCAGGCCCGACAGATCGGGCGTCAGCAGCAGACCGTACTCGGTGTCCTTGGCGACCACCGTACCGACGCTATCGCCGACACCGTCCGCGGAAACCGAGTGCATCTCCACCGTGGTGTCCGCCTGCGCCCATCCCGACAGGGCCAGCGCAACCCCCGCGGTCAGTCCGATCAATCCGTTGCGTTGCATGGCGCTCTCCTCTCCGTGAGTGAATCTTTCGGCCGGATGCCGACCGATAACGCACCCTTCAACGTAGACAAGGTCCTCGGGCGACGCGAATCAATCGACCCGGAGATAATGCCAGCTTGCGGCCGGCGCTCAGCTCAGGTTGTCGAGCACCCGAAGCGTGGGCGCGGACTGGTTGAGCGTATAGAAATGCAGCCCCGGAGCACCGCCATCCAGCAGACGCCGGCACAGATTCGAGACGACCTCGGTGCCGAATGCCTGAATGCTGTCGCTATCGTCGCCGTAGGCTTCGAGCTGCTTGCGGATCCAGCGCGGGATATCGGCCCCGCAGGCGTCGGAAAAGCGCGCCAGCTTGGTGTAGTTGGTGATCGGCATGATGCCGGGCACGATCGGGATGTCGATACCCATGGCCCGAACGCGCTCGACGAAGTGGAAGTAGGCTTCGGCAGTAAAGAAATACTGGGTGATGGCGATGTTCGCTCCCGCCCTGGCCTTGCGGGCGAAGTTTTCCAGGTCCCGTTCGAAGCTCGGCGCCTGCGGATGCGCTTCGGGATAGGCGGCCACCGCGATCTCGAAATGATCGCCGGTCTCGTCGCGAACGAACTCGACCAGTTCGTTGGCATAACGCAGCTCCCCGCCCCCGCCCATGCCCGATGGCAGATCACCGCGCAGGGCCACCAGACTATCGACGCCATCTTCACGATAGGCGTGCAGCAGATCACGCAGCGCCGCCTTGTCGCTACCGACGCAGGAGAGGTGCGGCGCCGTGGTGACTCCACTGCGCCGGACCGTCCTGACGGTGTCGAACGTGCGGGCCTGGGTGGAGCCACCGGCGCCATAGGTCACGGAGAAGAACCGCGGTTTGCGGGCGGCCAGCGCATCGCGGACGCCACCGAGCTTTTCGCGCCCCGCGTCGGTGTTGGGGGGGAAGAATTCGAAACTGAATCCCAGCGGAGGCTGCGTGCTCATGACATTGCTCTCTTCGATGCGGGCCAGCGTGATCGCGCGCTGGTCAGGGTCTCGCTCTCGAGCCTTGGTGTCCCGGAAACGACGACCGGCGATGGATTGACGACAGTATGATGGCGATTCTGCCTGCCCCGGGCGGTCACGGCCAATGAAACTTTCCCCCATTACCCTGAGCGAGATTCATCGCAAGGCGACATCACGAGCGACGGGTTTACGGGTGCACGATCATTCCCTGGTTGCACTCACCACCGGTCAGGCAGTCCCGCGTCTCGACCTGCAATGTTGCGTGCTGGATCCCGAAGCGGGACTGCAGCATGGCGTAAGCCCGCTCGATGACCCCGTCGTGAAAGGCGGGAGACTCGATCACCAGGTGCGCGCTGAGCAGCGGGTCCTGGGGCGTCAGGCCCCAGACGTGAATGTCGTGCAGACTCTTGACCCCCTCGACGTCGAGCAGCGCCTGCCGAATCTGGCCGACGTCGACCCCTTCGGGCGTACCCTCGAGCAGCGTGTGCGTCGAGCGACCCAGAATCTTCCACGCGGCGCGCAGAATCAACGCCGCGGCCAGCATCGAAAGCAGCGGGTCGATCGGTGTCCAGCCGGTGAGCATGATCACCACGGAGGCCACGATCGCCGCCACCGACCCCAACAGGTCGCCGATCACATGCAGCAAGGCACCGCGCAGGTTGAGATTTTCCCGGTCGCCACCGTGAAGGATCCTGAAGACCACGATGTTCACCAGCAGGCCCAGTACGGCCACCACCATCATCGGGCCTGCCAGGACATCGACCGGCTGCGTGAATCGCTGGATCGCGGCGACCAAGATCCATGCCGCGATCGCCAGCAGCGTCAGCCCGTTGACGAAGGCGGCCAGCACCTGAAAGCGCTGATAACCGAAAGTGCGGAACCTGTCCGGCGCCTTGTCGCCCATGTAGAAGGCGAACAGTGCCAGACCCAGCGAGAAGCTGTCGCTGAACATGTGGCCGGCATCGGCCAGCAACGCGAGCGAGCCGGAGATCCAGCCACCGGCCACCTCCGCCAGCATGAAGCCGGCGGTCAGGATCATCGCCAGCCTGACGCGCCTGGCACTATCCGTGGTCACGGCTGGCGCATGATCGTGAGCGTGACAGTGGCCGTGAGAATCCCCCTGTCCGGCGTGATCATGAGGATCGTGATGCGAGTGGTCGTGCGAAGCCATGTGACCGGTCCTGACAGGAATGTCCCTGAATTCTAGCCCACGACCCCGACGCTATTGTATTACACGCCGCCGGCGCGACGAGCGGCGTTGACCCTGCGATACCCCTGGGCCAACGGAGTTCGATCGACTACGTTGAGATCACGACCGCGACGGATCCAGAGCGTGCCGGTGCCGAACCGACAGTCCGGCCCCGGGCATCGCGCCCCCATCATCGAGGAGGAAACCATGAGCGAGCAGACCTTTTTGACCGATATCAAGACGATTCGCGAGCGTGCCCGTCAGCACATCGAGGATGGTGCCGTCACCGAGGGTTACAGTGCCGACCGCGAGACCGTCATCAAGATTCTCAACGAGGCACTGGCAACCGAGATCGTCTGCGTGCTGCGCTACAAGCGCCACTACTACATGGCCGACGGACTCAGCGCGAGCATTGCCAAGGACGAGTTCCTGGAACATGCCCAGGAAGAGCAGCAGCACGCCGATCAACTCGCCGAACGCATCACCCAGCTGGGCGGCGCTCCCAATTTCTCGCCGGAGGGTCTACTGAGCCGCTCGCACTCGGAGTATGCCGAGGGCGAGACGCTCGAGGAGATGATCAAGGAAGATCTCATTGCCGAGCGGATCGCGATCGACAGCTACCGCGAGATCATCACCTACCTTGGTGACAAGGACCCGACCTCGCGCCGGGTGATGGAAGAGATCCTGGCCCAGGAGGAGGAGCATGCCGACGACATGGCGGCGCTGCTCGAGGGGGTCAGGACCCGCAACTGACATCGCCATCGGGCCATTTCGCCACGACGAACTGGCCCGCGCCTCCGGCGCTTCAGTCATCATGCCGCGAACGCTGGCGCCAGAGATCCCAGGCGATCCCGGAGGCTATGCCCGCACCGATTCCCCAGCCCCATTCCGCGGTGGACATCCAGACCACCAGCCCTACCAAGATACCGATCAGCGAACCCTGCATGATGTCTCCATCGATGGCGACGTTGTCGTGAGCTCATTGTCGTCGCGACCTGCACGGAATCACAATCCCGTCGACGAGTACTCGACGCGCAGGGGCGACGACGGGGAGGAAAGATGCCAGCGTGGCGGCCAAGCAGGAGGACAGGAGGACACGGGGCGAATGCACGCTGTCGTCGACGCCGAGATGGCCTGTCGACAGGTCGGAAGAGAGAACCCACTCCCACGTTCCTTCGCGGTGAGAGCCACTTGGCTAAGTGGGCAGTCTCAGAGTGGACTTACATTGCCGATGCGCCAACGTTTTTCTCGTGATGTGATGATCGTTTTTGCTAATGACAAAACTTAAGTGTTCTTAATCATGCATTTATAAGTAACTGACTATTCAACAAAACACGTAAATTTTTGCAACGCCGTGGAAAATGACGCTTTCGAACCCCCGGCATACGGCAAAGCATTCGAACCAGGCGATCGCCGCAACCCAACGCCCTCCTCCCCGGGTGAAGGACGACGGCGGAAAGATGGCGGAAGAGAGTGGGAGTCGAACCCACCAGGGACTGCTGGCAGCCCCTACAGGAGTTGAAGTCCTGGCGCCCCACCGGGGAACGATTCTCTTCCTGAGAGAGCGTTGACGAGATGCTCTCGCTCGCCGGCTCTGGCCCACTCCGGGCGCTCGACCGAAGGGCCGAGCCCCGTCACTCGAACAGCATATCTTCCCGGATCACCTTGTGACCATCCCCGACGCGCCGCGTGAATCCGACCCGGTCGAAAAACTCGAGAATCGCCACCGCCAGTTTCCGACCACAGCCGACCCGATCGCGAAATGCCGCCGCCGTCGCTCCGACCGAAGAGTCGCCGTCGAGTCGACGAATCAACCTGGCCAGTTCGGCCACATGGGGCGCCAGAAAGAAGTGATCGTGGCGCAACTGGTAAACGCAGCCGAGTAGCGCGCAGCTTCTCAGCAGGCTCCGCACCTCGCTCTCGGGCCAACCAAACTGCTGCGCAATGTCGCGCACTCGCGGCGGATCGAAGGGTGATGCCTGCAACAGGGGCTGCACACGCTCCCAGCGCTGGGCCTGGTCGGGCGACAGCGAGGCCTCGTGGGAAGCCAGCGCCACGAACGGACCGTGCTGTACGATCTCGCCGCCCACCTTCCAGCGCTCCAGTAGAGGCCGAAACAGACCGGCCGACAGCCGAGGCGCCACCATGCGGCGCAAGCGGTCGACGTCGACACCGCGCATGACGGGCTCCTGTTCATGCGTCAGCGCCAGGCATTCCAGCGCCCTGCCATAAAGCCGCTGCTGCATCGGCGCGGGAAGCGCATGACTCTCGCCCTGATGGGTGATGACCTCCCAGCCGCCAAGCGTGGCATCACTTTCGAGTTCGCTCGTCTCCCTGTCGAGATTGGCAGCCAGCGCCACGAGATCCACGCTCTCCTCGTCCAGCGTCGGGGCTTGCCACAGCACCCGCGGGTCCTGAGCGCCGCGACCGTCCGGCAGGAACGCCTGGAGTCGACGCAGCCAGGCGAGGCGCGCCGGCTTCCTGGCGCCTCTTCTGGGAGGATCGACATCAAGCACGCGGGCCCCGCCCAACGTGTGACTGGCCCCGTGGTCGCGAATCACGACTCGATCATCGTGTGCCGCCTGCAACGGCGAGTCCAGCACCAGTTGCGCGAGCATCGATGCCCCGGGCGCCAAAACCTCCGCTTCCAGTAACGAGATGCGCCCGGTGACATGGGCGCTGCCATGATGGAGGTGAACGGGCGCCCAGTGCTCGAGCGGCGGTGACTCCGGCAGCGAACGCAGAACGACATCGAGCCGGTGCTGATCGCCGAGCCGGGAAGCCTCGGCCACGACCCAATCGCCCCGCGCCAGACGCCCAATCTCGATATCGGCGCCGCTGAGATTGATGGCACAGCGCTCGCCCCGGCTCGCGGCTTCCGCATCGCGATCCTGACACCGCAATCCGCGCACGCGTGCCCCCAGGCCGGTCGGTAACAGTCGGACGCTGTCACCCAGCGATACCCGGCCGCTGCGCACCGTTCCCGTGACCCTGGCGCGTGACAAATCCTCCTCGCTTCGCCC
>NZ_CEXLVS010000119.1:0-12257 GCF_982684285.1 Salinicola sp.
GGCCCCGCAGCCGATATGCGCCAGTCGTGTAGAGGGAGAGGACATGTTGGATCCGTCGATTCATCGATGGAGAGACAATGGCGCAGCGCGACAACATCAGGCAAAGCCATATATCTTATGAATTGATAAAAGATTTCTATTTGGAGCCAGGATGTTTCATCAGCGGCAGCTGCAGGCATTCGTGCGAACCGCCGAGTTGGCCAGCTTCACGCGGGCGGCGAAGGAAATTCACCTGTCGCAGCCCGCGCTGAGCTACCTGATACGAAAGTTGGAAGGGGAATTGGGCATTGCGCTGTTCGCGCGCAATACCCGCACCGTGGTCCTGACGGAGGGCGGCGCGCTGTTCCTGGGCCACGCCCGGCGTATCCTCGCCGATATGTCGCTGGCGCTGGAAGACACTCGCAACGTGCGCGAACTCGAGCAGGGCAAGTTCACGGTGGCCGGGCTGCCTTCGGTGGCCTCGTCCCTGCTGCCGAGGACCATTGCGGCCTTTCGCAAGCGTCATCCCAAGGTGACCGTCGTCCTGCGCGACGGCCTGGCCGACCAGGTTCACCAGTGGGTGAGCCGGGGGGAGGTCGACATGGGGCTGGGTTCGCCGCTGCAGCGGGATCGGGAGCTCGATTTTCAGCCGCTGTTTCACGACGATCTGCTGCTGATCACGCCGCCGCGGGTGGTGAGGCGCAGCGAGTCGCCCTGGTACGGACTCGACCAGGTGCCGTACATCGCCATGACCCCGGGCTCGAGTGCCAGGCACTACGCGGATCTGGCGATGGAGCACGCCGGCAGGCAGGTCGCGCCCACCTGGGAGGTGAGCTTCATGAGTTCGGCGATCGCGATGGTGAGAGCGAAGCTGGGATACGCGCTGCTGCCGGCCTCCAGCGTCGATGTCTTCAATCTCGACGATATCACCCGGCTGCCCGTCAACATGCGCGAGCCACGGGAGATCGGCATTCTCCGGCGCAAGCCGCTGCACGCCTCGCCGGCACTGGAGGCGTTCCTTCGCCAGTTGCGCAAGCAGACCCCGTCCACCGATGACCCTGCCACCGATGAGAACGGGAGCGCTTCCCCGGCCTAGCCCCCGAACGCGTAGCGCCGCTCCAGCCGCTCGAACAGCAGGTCGGTGACGATCGCCAGCAAACCGACCAGCAGCGCGCCCTGGATCACGTAGGCCAGGTTGTTGCCGACCAGGCCGGCGATCAGTGGCGTGCCCAGGCTCTTGGCGCCGACGGTGGAACCGATGGTGGCGGTGCCGATGTTGATGATCACCGAGACGCGAATGCCGGCGATGATCACCCGCATCGCCAGCGGCAGCTCGACGCGGCGCAGGATCTGCCAGCGACTCATGCCGTTGCCGCGGGCCGCCTCCAGCGTGGTCTGCGGTACCGTGCCGAGGCCGGCGATGGTGTTCTGGATCACCGGCAGCAGGCCGTAGAGCGACAGCGCGATGATGGTCGGGGTGAAGCCGAAGCCGGCCAGCGGTACGGCGATGGCGAGCACCGCGGCGGGAGGGAAGGTCTGGCCGATGGCGGCCAGCGACGACACCATCGGTTCGAACTCGCGCCCCACCGGGCGGGTCACGAACAGGCCGGCGGCGATGCCGATCGTCACCGAGATCAGCGACGACACCAGCACCAGCCCGATATGCGCCAGCATCAGGTTGAGGAAGCTGTCGCGGGCGTAGAGCGGGTTGCCGAGATCGGGAAACAGGGCGCGAAACAGCGGCTCGAGCTGGGCCATTCCCAGCGTCAATGCGATCAGCAGCGCAATCAGGATCAGCAGCACGCCATTGCCGGCGGAGGCCGCACGCAACTGTCGGGCGCTTCGAGCTGCGCCGCTCATGAGGCCGGCTCTCCGGCGTGCAGCCCGCCGTCTGACTCGATTCCCATGATGCCCTGCATGCCCACCTCGCCGATCAGCTTGCCGGTCTCATCGACGACCGGCAGTACCATGACGCGATACCAGACCATCCGCGAGAGCGCCTCCTTCATGCTCATCTCCGGCGTGGCGATCCACTCCGCCCTGACGTCGGTATGCCGATGCTGGTCGTCCAGCCGGGCGCCCTCGAGGGCGATCGGCCGGCCGGCGTCGTCGAGTCGCCAGCAGTGATCGAGGCCGGGCAGCGTGGCGTGATGCGCCAGGCTCGGTGGGCGCTGGTACTGATGGACCCAGCGCCGCGAGAGCAGCTTGAGACCCAGATCCGCCTGGCCGAAGAACTCGCGAACGAAGTCGTCCGCGGGTTTCACCATCATCTCGATGGGGCGATCGTACTGGACCAGCCTGCCGCCGTTGAGCAGCGCGATACGGGTCGCCAGCTGCAGCGCCTCGTCCATGTCGTGGGTGACGAAGACGATGGTCTTGCCGGTCTGCCGGTGAACCCGGCGCATTTCCGCCTGGAGCGCCTCGCGGGTGATCGGGTCGACCGCGCCGAACGGTTCATCCATCAGCAGCACTTCCGGATCGGCGGCGAGCGCGCGGGCCACGCCGACCCGCTGCGCCTGGCCGCCGGAGAGCTGGTGCGGATACTTGTGACGGAACTCGGCCGGGTCGAGATGGAACATCGCCATCAGCTCGTCGACCCGATCGTCGATACGGGACTTCGGCCATTTCAACAGCTGCGGCACGGTGGCGATGTTCCGGGCCACGCTCCAGTGGGGGAACAGCCCGGTCGACTGGATGGCGTAGCCGATCCGCCGCCTGAGCTGCTCGGCCGGCAGTTCGGTCACGTCGTCGCCGTTGAGAATGATGCGACCACCGCTTAGCGGCACCAGGCGGTTGATCATCTTCAGGGTGGTCGACTTGCCACAGCCGGAGGGGCCGATCAGCACGCCGAACTCACCGGTCTCCAGCGTCATCGAGACGTCCTCGACGACGTTCTTGCCCGCGTAGGTCTTGGTCAGCCCTTGCAATTCAATCATGGGTCTTTCCTGATCGGTGCCTGAAACGGCGTCAGCGAGTGCCGGATGGGCGACTCAGGCTGACCAGAATCTGCAGCGCAAAGTCGGCGATGACCGCCAGCACGATGGTCGGGATGGCACCCAGCAGCACCAGATCGATGGCGTACTGGCCCAGCCCCTGGAAGATGAAGGCACCGAAGCCGCCGGCGCCGATCAGCGCGGCGACCACCACCAGCCCGATCGCCTGGACGGTGACGATGCGCAGCCCCGACAGGATCACCGGTAGCGCCAGCGGGATCTCCACCCGCCACAGAATCTGGCGCGGTGTCATGCCCATGCCGCGGGCCGCCTCCAGGGCACCGGTCGAGACGCCGGCGAGGCCGGAGTAGGTGTTGCGCACGATCGGCAGCAGCGAGTAGAGCACCAGGGCGATGATCGCCGGTGCCACGCCGATGCCGCTCACACCCAGCTCGCCCAGCCACGGCACGGCCCGGCCGAGCGCCGATAGCGGCGCGATGAGCAGCCCGAACACGGCGATCGACGGCAGTGTCTGGAACACGTTGAGCACGCTGAACAGGCCGTTGCGCAGGCGGGCCCGACGATTGGCCAGCAGGCCCAGCGGCAGCCCGATCAGCAGGGCGGGCAGCAGCGCACCGGCGACCAGCAGCAGGTGTCGCACCAACTGGTCGATGAAGTTATCCCGCTGATTGGCGAATTCGCGCATGATCGACAGCGGCGAGAGCAGCTCGCCGGAGAAGCAGACGCCGATCACCGCCAGCGCCGCGACGCCGTAGAGGGCACGGCCCGCCGGGCCGAGACGCAGCCGTTGCAAGGCATCGATGGCGATCAGTGCGCTGACGAACAGCAGGATCCAGAAGGTCGCGCCCTGTGAGACACGAGCGGCCGGCGAGGCCTCGGCCAGGGCGCGGTGGGCGTAGGCCCCGAGTGCCTGGAGATCGAGCGCCAGCAGCGGCAGGGTGGCGCCCAGCGACAGCCACAGCGCGATGCGTCGCGGTAGCGGTCCGGCCAGCGCCGCGACCAGCAGCAGGATGCCGATCAGCGCGAGGGCCGCGAGCTGCCAGCCGGCCAGCGCCTGCCACAGCATGACCGGCTGGCCCGACACCAGCCGATTGGGCGACAGGCTGGCAAAGGGCAGCAGCGCGACGCTGGCGACGGCGGCGACCAGCAGCGTCGCCAACACCCGGTTGCCGATCAGTCGACGTCCTTCGGGCGGAGTCACGATCGAACTCAGTCCAGCAGGCCTTGCTCGGTCAGATAGTCATGGGCGACCTGGTCCGCCGGCAGTCCGTCGACCTGGATCTTGCCGTTCAGCGTCTGCAGCGTCTCGCGATCAAGGGATTCGAACACCGGCTTCAGCAGCTCCTCGATCTGCGGATAGGCCTCGAGCACCGACTGACGCACCACCGGGGCCGGCTCGTAGACCATCTGCACGCCCTGGGGATCGTCCATCACCTTGAGCCCTGCGGCGGCGATGGCGCCGTCGGTGCCGTAGACCATGGCGGCGTTGGTGCCGCTGGTGCCCTCGGCAGCGGCACGGATTGTGGCGGCGGTGTTGCCGCCCGAGAGCACCAGCAACTGGTCTTCGCCAAGGGTGAAGTCGTAGGCGCGCTGGAAGCTGGGCAGCGCCGCATCGCTCTCGACGAATTCGGCCGAAGCGGCCAGCTTGATCTCGCCGCCGTCACTGCCCCACTGGCCGAAGTCGGCCATGCTGGAGAGGTCGTTGTCATCGGCCACGTCCTGGCGTACGGCGATGGCCCAGGTGTTGTTGGCCGGTGCCGGCGTCAGCCACGCCAGCTGATGCGCCTCGCTGTCGGCAGCCTTGATCTTGTCGTATCCCGCCTGCTCGTCCTTCCAGGCCGGGTCGTCGGTAGTGTCGGTGAAGAACGCGCCGTTGCCGGTGTATTCGGGGTAGAGATCGATATCGCCCGCCACCAGCGCCTGACGCACGATGTTGGTGGGGCCGAGCTGCAGCCGGCTATCGACCGGCAGGTCGGCGTTCTCCAGCACGTCGACGATCATGTTGCCGAGCAGGGAGCCCTCGGTGTCGATCTTGGAGGCGACGCGAATCGGCTGCTGGTCGTCCTGCGCTACGGCCTGACCCATGCCGAGGCTGGCGGTGATCGCCGCGGCGGCGACGGAAGTGATGATTCGAACGGAGAGCGACGGGCGCATGGCGGCGTTCCTTTGCGATCGGTGAGCTTGAAGACTCGGTTGTTGTGAGTCGTCCGTCCGGGACGGCTTGTCGTGGCTGACCTGGGCCAGGGCCGGTCAATGAGAGTTTGAGTCTAGCGGCAGTGCGCCCGGTCGACCACCCGATGCCGAGTTCGGCGTGACCTGCTAGGCTTGGCGAACCCGAAGTGGAACCCAAAGTGGCGTCCGGCTCGGCACGCCTCAACCAACGAAAGCGGTATCTCCAGCAAGGAGCATGTCATGAAAATTTCCGGCGCGGCGCTGATCGTGAGTGGCTTCCTATTGGCGGGCTGCAGCACGGCTCCCAAGCCCGACGATGCGCCTCGGCCTCCCGACGTGAAGCCGGTTCCCGAAGATGCCTGTGGCGCCCAGACGGTGGGTAGCCTGGTCGGGGAGACCCTCACCGACGAGCTTCAGGCGCAGATCGCGGATCGTTCGCGGGCTGCCGACATTCGCGTCATCGAGCCCGGCAAGAGCTACACCATGGACTACCGTGCGCAGCGGCTCGATATCAAGGTCGACGATCAGCGCATGATCACGGACATCTCCTGCGGTTGATCGCGGGAACAGCAAGCTTCGAGGGCCGACCCGTTCGGCCCTTTTCTTTCATGGAGCGGACCGGTCGAGGAGGTTGCCATGCTACGTACCGAGATCATCACCGAAGGGACGCTGAGCTGTTTTTCTCCCGGACTGACATACGAAGACGGTTCGCCGGTCAACGTCGAGGTGTCGGCCGTGGTGTTCGATGGCCATCGTCTGATTCTGGCCAGCGACAAGCCGATTCCGGGCGCGGGGCGCTCGGCCGTCTTTGCCTTCGACCTGGTGGAGGGATTGCCGGATCCGGAGAGTCACCGGTTTCTGACCGCCGATGCCATCCGGCGCGCGGTCAAGTACGAGGACTTCGCCCTCACCGTCGATGGCCGCTACATCCTGGCGACCACCGGGTTCGACCGCATCGACGACGAGAGTCACGATCTCAACGCCTACAATCACCTGCTGATCTGGCCGGTGGGCGAGCCGGACCGGGTGCAGGTCGTGGACCCGGACCCGCGCGACGGCGTCGAGGGTTCGCTGGAGCTGCGTCGCAAGCTCGACGGTGCCATCGGCATGCCGTACTACAAGATCGAAGGGCTGGCGGCGGTTCCGGCGTCGCCCGACCTGGGCGAACCCTGCGATGGCCTGCTGCTGTTCGGCGTTCGAGAGCAGGGGCGCGCGCACGATGACTTCGACTACGTGGCACGCGTGGTGGGCGTCCACTATTGCATGACGGCCGGCGGCAACCTGGAATTCGTCGACGAACTCCGCGAGCGCTACCGCTTCGATCCCTCGGAGTACGCGGGGGTCCGGCACACCTGCGGCCTGTCGAGCCTCGAATACGATCCCTTCAACGACCGCCTCTACCTGATGGCCAGTTTCGAGGTGGAAGACGAGCATGGCGAGCAGATCGGTGGCTATCTGTGGTCGATGCCGCTGGCCGACCTGAGTGCCGGGGCCTGGCCCTCGATCGTCGAGAACGTCCACGGCGAGGCGCTGGAGTTCGAGCACAAGGCGGAGGGGCTGGCGGTGCTCGACGCCGAGCGGCTGTTCGTGGCCTACGACAACGATCGCGACATGTCGCTGGGCCGAATCGACGAGCGGGACGAACGGGACGCCTGCGAGGCGCCCTATACGCTGTTGCGAATCGTGGGATGACAGAGACTTTGCCGGTGACCGGGCGCGCCTCGCGGCGCGTTGCCGGAAGCCACGACAGGAAACCGGGACCATGCTGAAGGATTCCCCGCGCGCCTACGGTCGATTGACGCGAACCCTGCACTGGCTGGTCGCGGTGCTGGTCGTCACGCAGTTGAGCAGCGTGTTCGTCAACGCCGTATGGAAGGACAATGCCTTCAGCCAGGCGATCTTCCCGTGGCACACCACCATCGGGGGGGGCGTGCTGATACTGATGACGGCACGTACGCTGTGGGCGCTTTCCCAGCGTCGGCAGCGCCCGCGCCACGCCGGGAGGTTACAGCGCCTGGCCATCGGCGGTCACATCGTGATGTATGCCCTGCTGATCCTGATGCCGCTGTCGGGTGCCTTGATGACCTGGGGCATGGGTTACGGCGTCCACGTGTTCGGCAAGGCCTGGTTCGAAGGCGCCGATGCGCCCTGGGCCGCCAGCTTCGGCGGCCTGCACGGGACCTTCGCCTGGCTGTTGACGCTCATGATCGTCGGTCACGTCTGCATGGCGCTGTATCACCACTTCCGGCTTCGGGATGGCACGTTGCGCCGGATGCTCGGACCGACGCCCGACTGACTCGCCGGATCAGGCGCCGGACTCGCGACCCGGAGGGGCGTCATGCCGCGTCCGAGACTCGCTGAACTCGCTTTTCCAGCGTTTGACCGCCATCTGCTCCTTGAGCAGCTCCAGCATGTCGATCAGCACCTGCTGGGTAACCCGATCGGTCTTGTCGTCGACCTGCAGCCAGGCATCTACGCCGCTGCTGACCAGCTCCGCCAGCAGCGAGTGGAAATGCGGCGAGTTCAGGCCATCGATGGCTTCGTGGACGACGCGGCTGGCGATGTCGCTGAGACTGCGCTCGATGCTCTCCGCGACGGCATCGCCCATCGGCAATCGGCGCAGGCGGCGCAGCTCGTCGTTCTCCTCCATCGTCCTGGCGACCAGGGCCGCCACGTAGCGATGCACCTGATGGTGGTTTTCGGCGTACCCCTTGCTGATCGTGCGCTCCAGCCGAGTGGCGATTTCATCGACCATTGCCGCCTTGCGGGGCTGGATCACCTCGGTCGAGATGCGCCGGGTCAGATGTTCGCTGTGACGGATCTCGTCCTGCATCTCGCCGAGCAGGTTGATGGCGACGCGATCGGAGATCTCCTCCATCAGCACGCCGTAGTAGGTGCGATAGAAGCGGTAGAGGCGCCAGCGTGTCACGTCGATGAGGCCCAGGCGCTGCAGGCGGATCAACAGCGAGATGACACGCAGGATGCGCAGCAGGCGGAATCCGGCCAGCGGGATGCAGCCGAGCACGTCGTACCAGTGCACGAAGGGGTAGAAGAACCAGCGGGCGTAGCGGCGCTGGGCGATGGCGATGGCCCAGCCCAGCAGCACGTCGAGCAGGAAGATGGCGACGAAGCAGAGGTCGATCTCGACGAAATTGGCCCTGATGCTGGTGTCGTAGGCGGCGTGGAGACCCGGCGCCACGGCATGGAAAGCGGCGTTGAGCGGCGGGATCAGGAACAGGCTGTCGAACAGCAGCAGCGCCAGGTTGATCGCCACCAGCACGACGACGGCGAGATCCCAGATCATCAACAGCCGCTCGCCGAGCCGGCTGGACCGCCTGGTGGCGCGGGATTGCTGGAATTCGGTTTCAGGCATCGAACGTCCTTGTCCGTCGGGTTGGCGACGCTATGGCAAAAGGGTGGGATGTCACTGTCCGGCCGGATAGGCCTTGAGATGTTCGGCCATGGCGTTGCGCTCCTCCTCGGCTTCCTGCTTGCGCAACTTCTTGCGTAGCGCAGCCTTCTCGAAGCGTAGCTTTTGCAGCGGGGTCTTCAATTCCAGCGAGGGCACCGGGACCGGCTTGCCGTCACTGTCGACGGCGACCATGGTCAGGTAGCAGCTGTTGGTGTGCCGTATCACCCGTTCCTGGATCGATTCGGCCAGCACCTTGATGCCGACCTCCATCGACGAGCGGCCGACGTGGTTGATCATCGCCAGGAAGGTCACCAGTTCGCCGACGTGGATCGGCTGCTTGAACAGGACCTGATCGACGGAGAGCGTCACCACGTAGCTGCCGGCATAGCGGCTGGCGCAAGCGTAGGCGACTTCGTCGAGCTTCTTGAGAATCGCCCCGCCATGTACCTTGCCGCTGAAGTTGGCCATGTCGGGGGTCATGAGTACGGTCATCGACAGCTCGTGCTGTCGGGGCAGATCATCGGGCGTCACGGTATCCTCGGTCTCGTCTGGTGCGGCATTTTTATGCGCCAGATGTACCACGTTTGGCCCGGGCTGCCCATCGATCGTCCCGCATGGTCGCTCCACGCCCGCTCCCGGGCGTGAGCCTCGAGGGCGGCTAAATCAGGGTCAGCCCCAGCCCGATCACCCCCCCCGTGACCGCCAGCTGGATCAGGCAGAAGCCCATGATGTCCTTGGCCTTGAGCCCGGCGATGGCGAGCACCGGCAAGGCCCAGAACGGCTGCAGCAGGTTGGTCCAGGCGTCGCCCCAGGCAACGCCCATGGCGACGCGCGAGACATCGGCTCCCAGTGCTTCGGCCGCCGGCAGCATGACCGGTGCCTGAACCGCCCACTGGCCGCCGCCGGAGGGGACGAACAGGTTGACGATGCCGGCGCTGATGAACGACCAGAAAGGCAGCGTATCGGCAGTGGCGATGGCAACGAACATCTCGGAGAGCGACTGCGCCAGACCGGACTGCATCATGATGCCCATGATGCCGGCATAGAATGGAAACTGGATCACGATCCCGGCGCCGCCCCGGATCGCCTCGTTGAGGCTGGCAAGCAGGCTGCGCGGGGTGCGATGGAACACGATGGCGAGCGACAGGAACAGGAAGTTGACGCTGTTGAGGTTGAGTCCGCCGCCGGCGAAGACGAAGTAGTGGACCATGTAGAGCAGTCCCGGCACGCCCACCAGCAGCGACAGCAGGGTGCTGTTCTCCAGGCGCTCGGCGGGTCGCTGGGCCTGGCTGGCGTCCGGGGCTTCCGGTTCCGAGAGCTGGTCGCGGCTGACGAAGACGCTCTCGTTCTCCGGTGGCAGCATCCAGCGATTGATCAGCGGCATGATGACGAACAGGGCGACGACGATGGCCAGGTTGTAGCCGGCGAAGATCGTCTGCGAGGTGGGGATGATGCCGATCTGGGCCTCGCTGAAGTGCCCCGGCGTGGCGATGGTCAGCGGGATCGAACCGGCCAGCCCCCCATGCCAGACGACGAAACCGGAGTAGGCGCTGGCGATCAGCAGCCGGTAATCGACCCGAATCTGACGCGCCAGCGCCTTGGCGAACAGGGCCCCGATGACCAGCCCGAAGCCCCAGTTGATCCAGCTCGCGGCGAGCGACACCAGGGTCACCAGAATGATCGCGCCGGCGGGCGTCCGGACCGTCGCGGCGAGTCTGTCCAGCAGGCGCTTGATCGGCGGCGAGTTGGCCAGCATGAACCCGGTCACCAGCACCATCAGCATCTGCATCGAGAACGACAGCAGGCCCCAGAAGCCGTCGCCCCAGTACTGCATGACCGCCAGCGGCGATTGCCGTTCGAACAGCATCGCGGCCAGTGCGGCGATGATCGTCAGCAGCAGCACGAAGATGTAGGGGTCGGGCAGGTAGCGCTCGACCAGCTTGACCGCCGGGCGGGAGAGGCGCTGCAGCATGAGGGGTATCTCGTCGGTGAACGTGGGGCGAGCGTAACGCATCCCTGCACTCGCCATCAGTCAACCTTGGTCTAGCGAGTTGTTTCCGGGGAGGTTTCGCCGCCGGCGGCCGGGGACCATCGGGTCCTGCGGTAGTGCAGGTAACAGATGCCGAGAGAGGTCGAGCGGACCAGGGTGAACAACAGGAACGCAAACCACAGGCCGTGGTTGCCGTAGTCCCGTGTCAGCCACCACACCGGCAGATAGCAGGCGATGGCCAACCACACGGTGTCGCGCATCGCACGGCTTTCGGTAGCGCCGATGAAGACGCCATCGAGCAGGTAGCTCCATACCGCCAGCGCCGGCATGGCGATCATCCAGGGCAGATAGTCGGAGGCGGTGGCGCGGACCTCCGGCAGGTCGGTCAGCAGCGATATCAGCCCATCACCGGCGACCGCGAACAGCAGCATCGAGCCGCCCGCCACCAGCAGCGACAGTCTGCCGGCGGCGCCCACGGCGTCGCCGAAGTCGTTCCAGTCGCGTCGTCCCACCGAGCGCCCGGTCAGCGCCTCGGCGGCGTTGGCGAAGCCGTCCAGGGCGAACGAGACGAGCATGATGAACTGCAGCAGCACCGCGTTGGCGGCCAGAACGGTGTCGCCGAAATTGGCCCCCTGGGCGGTGAAGAACGCCTGGGCGAACAGCAACCCCAGCGTGCGCACGAACAGGTGCTGGTTGACGCGAATCAGCGCCGAGTAGTGGCTCCACACCCACAGCGCCTGACGCGACAGCGATCCGCCCAGCTGCCGACAGTGGACGGCGACCCGCCACAGGCCGAAGGCCAGCGCGCTGTAGTCGGCGATCAGCGAGGCCCAGGCCACGCCGTCGCTGGCCAGCCCGAAGCCGACCACGAACAGCAGGTCGAGCACGATGTTGACGCCGTTGGTGAGCAGCAGGATCGCCAGCGTGATGCGCGTCTTCTGCTGGCCGATGAACCAGCCCAGGATGGCGTAGTTGGCCAGCACCGCCGGCGCCGAGAAGATCCGGATATGGGCGTAGTCGGCGGCAAGCTCCATCGCCGCCTCGCTGCCATCGAGCAGCCACAGGCCGAAATCGATCAACGGTTTCGACAGCAGGATCAGCGCCAGTCCGATGGTGGCCGCCATTACCAGCGACTGCGCCAGCAGCAGGCGCACGTCGCTGTCGTTCTCGCGACCCACCGCCTGGGAGGTCAGGCCGGTGGTGCCCATGCGCAGAAAGCCGAATCCCCAGTAGAGGAAACTGAACAGCGTGGCGCCGAGGGTTACCGCCGCCAGATAGCGCGAGTCGGGGAGATGGCCGACGACGGCGGTGTCCACCAGGCCCAGCAGCGGTACGGTGATGTTGGAGAGGATGATCGGCCAGGCCAGCTTCCAGACGTGACGGGTCGTGTAGCGGCGGGAGGGGGGATGATCGGTGGCGTTGCGATCCACGGCATTCCTTCTGACGAACGTGGCACGGGTCGATACCGGCGGTTCGACAGGATACGCCGAAGCGATGCGCGTCGCGATGCCGGAACTGGCTGAGAAGACGGAAGGCGGTGGCTACAGCAGCGGCAGCCGCCTGACAAGGGTGTCCACTTCGGCCTGATGAGTCAGCCGGACGAAGCGGATATGGCGGTAGGTCGGGTCGATCATGGCCTCCAGATAGCGTCTGCGGTTCTGACGCCATGTCCCCAGCGACCAGAGCAGGATCGAACGGCGACTGAGGAAGGTCTGGCGGAAGCTTTCCCGGTTGCCGGTACCGGGCCAGA
>NZ_CEXLVS010000120.1:0-12148 GCF_982684285.1 Salinicola sp.
CGTGGTGGGCAAGGCGAAGCCGGCGGTCTCGAAGGGCATCTATCTCAAGAAGATCTCCATCTCCACCCCGATGGGTCCGGGCCTCCGGATCGATCCGTCGAGTGTGCAGGCGGCGGCCTAGGAGGACGAGGCGTGCTGACCCGAGCGCAGAAGGAGCAGCAGGTCGACGAGCTTCGCGAGAAGCTCGGGCGGGCCACCTGCGTCTACGTGGCGGACTACCGCGGCATCGATGTGACGTCGGCCAATCAGCTCCGGAGCCGCATCCGCAAGGAGGGCGCCGGCGACTACGAGTACCGGGTCATGAAGAACAGCGTGGCGCGGCGCGCGGTGACGGACACGCCCGCGGCGGAGTTGGCCGAGAGCTTCGCGGGCCCGACCGCCGTCGCCATCTCCTACGGCGACCCGGTGGGCCTCGCGAAGATCCTCGTCGACTTCGCCAAGGAGCACGAGGTGTTCGAGCTGCGGGCCGGCGTGCTGGACGGCCGGGCCGTCGAGCCCATCGAGATCGGGACGCTCGCTACGCTGCCGTCGCTGGATGAGCTGCGCGGCATGCTCGTCGGGCTGCTGCAGGCGTCCGCCACCAAGCTGGTGCGGCTCGCGTCGGAGCCCGGCGCACAGATCGCCCGCGTGCTGTCGGCACGCGGCAGCGAAGAAGGTTGATTCGCGGACGACGTCCGCCAGAAACGCCCGATTCACCGGGCCTGGAAAGGCAGAGGGTCGAAGAAATGGCTGATTTGAACGCGATCGTGGATGAGCTCTCCGGCCTCACGATCATGGAAGCCGCGGAGCTCGCGAAGCTCCTCGAGGAGAAGTGGGGCGTGTCCGCAGCAGCGCCGGTGGCAGTGGCCGCCGCCGCGCCCGCCGGGGCAGCCGCCGAGGAGAAGACCGAGTTCGACGTGGTCCTCATCTCGTTCGGCGACAAGAAGATCCAGGTCATCAAGGAGGTGCGCGTCATCACCGGTCTCGGTCTCAAGGAGGCCAAGGAGCTGGTGGAGAGCGCCCCTAAGGCGATCAAGGAAGGCATAGCGAAAGACGCGGCCGAGGAGATCAAGCAGAAGATCGACGAGGCGGCCCAGACGCTGGGCATCCAGCATCTGCTCGAACGCAAGCCGCGCGAACTCTCCGGCGGGCAACGTCAGCGTGTCGCGCTGGGCCGGGCGATCGTGCGCGATCCTCAGGTCTTTCTGATGGACGAGCCGCTCTCCAACCTGGACGCCAAGCTGCGCGTCGACATGCGCGCCGAGATCGTCAAGCTGCACAAGCGCCTCAACGTCACCACCTTCTACGTCACCCACGACCAGGTCGAGGCGATGACCATGGGCGAACGCATCGTGGTGATGAAGGATGGCAAGATCCAGCAGATCGACACGCCGATCAATCTCTACGAGTTCCCGGCCAACCGCTTCGTGGCCGGATTCATCGGCAATCCCTCGATGAACTTCCTGCCCGCCAAGCATGTCGATGGTGTCGCGAGCGGCGATGGCTATCGGCTCTCCCTCGACGCTGCCCATCGTGCCACCATGGCGTCGCGGGGGGCGGTGGACGTCTGGGCCGGTATCCGCCCGGAACATCTTCGCCTGAGCGATGCGGACGCGACCAATCGTATCGAGGGCACGGTGGATGTGGTCGAGACGCTGGGCGCGGTGACCATGGTGCAACTCAGCGTGGGCGAGCACGCCGTTTCGGCCCAGCTCCCGGGCCATCGGAAGGTGCAGCTCGGCGACACGCTGACGCTGACCTGCGATAGCGACAAGCTGCATCTGTTCGACAGCGAGAGCGAACTGGCCATCGCCCGCGAGTCGACGGCGGCGCCCTCGGCCGCGGAAGCCTGACCGATACCGTGGCGTGTTCGCAAGATCACCCACGGCAGTGACTTTTTCAGGAGAAACGTTATGGCATCGTTGAATTCGGCGGCGCTCGACCAGCTCGATGGCAGCGTCGCCAAGCCGTCCTACGACCGGGCCCAGGTCACGCCTGGCATCGTGCACTTCGGTGTCGGCGGCTTCCATCGCGCCCACCAGGCGATGTATCTCGACGACCTCATGAACCGGGGCGAGGCGCTGGACTGGGGCATCGTCGGCGTCGGGGTCATGCCCGGCGATCGTCGCATGCAGGCGGCGCTCTCCGCCCAGGATCATCTCTATACCCTGGTGATCAAGCATCCCGAAGGCGAGTACCAGGCGCGGGTCATCGGTTCGATCATCGACTATCGCTACGCGCCGGACGATATCGAAGGCACCCTGGAGCTGCTGGCGGATCCGAAGATTCGCATCGTCTCGCTGACGGTGACCGAGGGCGGCTACAACTTCCACCACGTCACCGGCGAGTTCGATCTCGGCAACTCCGATGTCGAGCACGACCTGGCCTCGCCGAAGACGCCCAGGACCACCTTCGGCATCGTCGCCGAGGCGTTGGCGCGACGCCGCGAGCGGGGCATCGAGCCGTTCACGGTGATGTCCTGCGACAATATCCAGGGCAACGGCGAAGTCGCGCACAAGATGTTCGTGGCCTATGCCCGGGCGCGTGACGCTGAACTGGGTGACTGGATCGATGCCAACGTCCAGTTTCCCAACTCCATGGTCGATCGCATCACGCCGGTGACCACCGATGCCGACATCGAGGAGATCGGAAGCCGGTTCGGCATCGAGGATCGCTGGCCGGTGGTCTGCGAACCCTTCACCCAGTGGGTGCTGGAGGACCATTTCAACGCTGGCCGTCCGGCCTACGACCAGGTAGGCGTGCAACTGGTCGAGGACGTCATGCCCTACGAGCTGATGAAGCTGCGCCTGCTCAACGCCAGCCATCAGGCACTGACCTATTTCGGCTACCTGGCCGGCTATCGCTACGCCCATGAAGTGTGCCAGGACCCGCTGTTCGTCGACTTCCTGCTCGATTACATGAACCGCGAGGGCACGCCGACGCTGCGGCCGGTGCCGGGGGTCGATCTCGACGACTACAAGCGCACCCTGATCGCGCGCTTCGCCAATCCGGAGATCAAGGACACCCTGGCGCGGCTTTGCGCCGAGAGTTCCGATCGCATTCCCAAGTGGCTGCTGCCGGTGATTCGGGAGCAGCTGGCCCAGGGAGGGGAGATCCATCGCAGCGCGGCGGTCGTCGCGAGCTGGGCGCGCTATGCCGAGGGGGCCGACGAGCAGGGCGAGCCGATCGCGGTGGTCGATCGCCTCAAGGACGAGTTGATGGCGATCGCCAAGCGCAACCGCGACGAGCCCACCGCGTTCATCGAGAACCGTCAGCTGTTCGGGGATCTGGCCGACGACGAGCGGTTCCGCTCGGCCTATCTCGATGCGCTGGATCGTCTCTACCGCGATGGCGCACGGGCCTGCGTCGAGCACCTGGTCGCCAATTGACCGCGGCGGTCGACGGGATGAGGCCGGCGCTGGCGCCGGTCTCGACGGAACTGATCAAGGGATGGATGTGATGTATATCGGCGTGGATTGTGGCACCCAGAGCACCAAGGTGGTGGTGGTCGATGGCAGCGACGGTCGCATCGTCGGCGAGGCCTCACGACCCCACAAGCTGGAGCAGGGCGACCACGGACGGCGGGAGCAGCGTGTCGAGGAGTGGACCGAGGCGTTCCGTGGTGCGCTCGACGAGGCGTTGAAGGATGCCGGTGTCGGGGCGGAGACCATTCGCGCGATCGGCATCTCCGGTCAGCAGCACGGCATGGTGGCACTGGATGGCGACGGCGTACCGGTGCACCCGGCCAAGCTCTGGAACGACACCGAGACCGCGGAGTGGAACGAACGACTGATCGACCGGCTCGGCGGCGAGCGGGGCTGCATCGACAAGCTGGGACTGGTGCTGCAGACCGGCTATACCGCCTCCAAGGTCGCCTGGCTGCGCGAGACCCATCCGCAGGCCTATCGCCGGATCGCCACGCTGCTGCTGCCCCACGACTACCTCAACTTCTGGCTGACCGGCGAGCGCGTTGCCGAACCGGGCGCCGCCGCGGGTACCGGCTACTTCGATACCCGGGCGCGTACCTGGCGGCGCGATGCCTTCGAGATCATCGCCCCGGAACTCGACTTCGACAGCGTGCTGCCCCGACTGATCGACTCCCGCGAGGCGGTGGGCAAGGTGCGGCCGGCGCTGGCCCGTGAGCTGGGCCTCAGCGACGACGTCATCGTCTCCAGCGGCGGCGGCGACAACATGATGGGCGCCATCGGCACCGGCAACATCGAGCCGGGACGGGTCACGATCAGTCTCGGCACCTCAGGCACCATCGCCGTTCATTCCGGCGAACCGGTGGTGCCGGACAACGCCATGGTGGCCAACTTCTGTGCCAGTCACGGTGGCTGGCTGCCGTTGATCTGCACCATGAACGTGACCTCGGCCACGACGACGTTGCGGGAGCTGGTCGGGCTCGACATCGACGGTTTCAACCGTGCCGTGGCCAAGGCGGAACCGGGGGCGGGCGGCATCACGCTGCTGCCGTTCTTCAGTGGTGAGCGGGTGCCGGCGCTGCCGCAGGCGCAGGCCAGCATGAGCGGCATGACCAGTTTCAACACCACGCCGGAAAACCTGTGCCGCGCGGCGGTCGAGAGCGCCACGTTCGGGCTGCGCTACGGGCTCGAGCTGCTCGGCCCGCTGGCGAGCGAGGCGACCCAGATTCGTCTCGTCGGTGGCGGCGCGAAGAGTCCGGTCTGGCGTCAGATCGTCGCCGACGTGCTCGATCTCGAAGTGGTCTGTCCGGAAGTCACCGAAGCCGCGGCCTTCGGGGGCGCCATTCAGGCACGCTGGTGCGACGATCGCGAGTCCGAGGTGGCACTGGATCAGCTCTGCCGGAACTGGGTCCGGCTGGACGAGGCGACACTGACCCGGCCACGGCCGGAAACGGTCGCCAGCTACGACGGCATCTACCGGCGCTATCGGGAAGCGCTGAGCCGGGAGTACGGCATCGCCTGATAGCCGCCCGTTCCAGCAGGGGAGGGGCATTGAAATCACCGTCTCTCCCCCTCATGAAGACAGGATCCGGGCGGTGATTCTTCGCGGGAATCCCACCTCGCGGGCATCCTGTCCGACCAGCAGCGACCCTGGTCATCGACGACCGGAAACACGGCGTGGGGCACGGCGACGGCCTCGCATCGGTGTTATGCTTTCAGAATCAGGATTGCGACGGGATGCAATCACACGCCACAACGATGGAGCGATTCATGACACAGCAACTCGACTCTCTCAAACAGCTTTCCATGGTGGTTGCCGATACCGGCGATCTGGATGCCATTCGTCGCTACCAGCCGCATGACGCGACCACCAACCCATCGCTGATCCTCAAGGCCTTCGATCTCGAGGGCTACCAGGCGCTGATCGACGAGACACTGGCGGCGGTCAAGTCCGACGTCAGCGACGCCGATGCCCGCGTCGAGGAAGCCGTGGACCGTCTGTCGGTGGCCATCGGCACCGAGATCACCAAGCTGGTGCCCGGACGGGTCTCCACCGAGGTGGCGGCCAAGCTCTCGTTCGACGAGAAGGCGAGCATCGACAAGGCCCATCACCTGATCGATCTCTACGAGAAGCAGGGCGTCTCCAAGGATCGGGTGCTGATCAAGCTGGCCTCGACCTGGGAAGGCATTCGCGCCGCCGAAAAGCTCGAGAAGGAAGGCATCAACTGCAACCTGACGCTACTGTTCTCCGACGCCCAGGCCCGGGCCTGCTTCGAGGCCGGTGTCTATCTGATCTCGCCCTTCGTCGGTCGCGTCACCGACTGGTACAAGAAGGCCACCGGCACCGAGTCCTACGCGCCGGACGAGGACCCGGGCGTCAAGTTCGTGCGCGGTGTGTGCGACTACGCCAGCCAGTACGGCTACGACACGGTGGTCATGGGTGCCAGCTTCCGTAACACCGATCAGATCCGGGCGCTGGCCGGCTGCAATCGCCTCACCATCTCGCCGGCGCTGCTCGAGGAGCTCGCCTCGACGGACGGGGAAGTGACGCGCAAGATCACCGACCAAGGCAGCGGTACCCAGCGTCTCGACCCGATCGGCGAAGCGCAGTTCCGCTGGGAGCACAACGAGGACGCCATGGCGACCGAGAAGCTGGCCGAGGGTATCCGCACCTTCGCCGCCGATCAGAAGAAGTTGGAAGGTTTGCTGGCCAAGCGATTGGGCTAAGTCTTCTCTTTCAAGCTCGATGCAGAGACACCCGGCCATATGCCGGGTGTTTTTTATTGTTGGACCGGACCTGGCTGATTCCCGAGTGAAGAGTGAGTCACTGACCGTGAATTAGCCATCCTCACCGTTGATTGGCGAGGGGGCTTAACGCTCGCCCCCTCGCCGCTCCCCCTCTATTGGCGTCGCAAGACCGCGAATTCTTGAGCGGAAAGCGCCTGCGCTTAGGGTCGGCGCGTACGGACATCCATGTCCTGACGCGCCTCGCGCGACATCCATGTCGCGCGACCCGGCTTGGCGCCTTCCGCTCAGCGCTGTCTTGAAGACGCCGCCGCGTCCCCCTGACCAGAGACGTCCTCTGTAACGAGGAGTGGGTCGAGCGTTTTAAAGCCGCGAGTCACGGCGTGGGTCGGTTACGCCTTCCTCCAGACATCCGCCAGGATCTCGTAGGACTTCACCCGTTCGGCGTGATCAAAACAGTCGGTGTTGACCATGATCTCGTCGGCGCCGGTGCGGTCCAGCAGCTCGTCCAGTTGCTGGCGTACGCTCTCGGGCCCGCCGACGACGGCGGCGCCCAGGTTCTGGGCCACCATGGCCTGCTCCTGGGGCGACCAGTCGAGGTTCTCCACCGGTGGCTGGGTCCGCGTGCTCTTGCCGCGAATCAGATTGAGGAATTTCTGCTGCTGGGTGGTGGCGAGAAAGCGTGCACGCTCGTCGGTGTCGGCGGCGATCAACGGGATGCCGATCATCGCGTGGGGCTTGTCGAGCACGCCTGGCTGGAAGCCTTCACGGTAGAGATGCAGCGCCTCGATCATGTAACCGGGGGCAAACTGACCGGCGAAGGCGAACGGCAGCCCGAGTCTGGCGGCGAGCTGGGCACTGTAGCCGCTGGAGCCGAGCAGCCAGATCGGCACATGGGTGCCTTCACCGGGAATTGCCCGTACCCGCTGGCCGGGCACGGTGTCGCCCAGGTAGCGACGGAGTTCGTCGAGGCGATCGGGAAAATCGTTGACCCCGGCGCGGGGGTCGCGACGCATCGCCTGCATGGTGATGCCGTCGGAGCCCGGCGCACGGCCGAGGCCGAGGTCGATGCGATCCGGGTAGAGCGTCGCCAGCGTGCCGAACTGCTCGGCGATCGCCAGCGGCGGATGGTTGGGCAGCATGATCCCGCCGCTGCCGATGCGCATAGTCGAGGTCGCCCCGGCGATATGGCCAATCAGCACGCTGGTCGCCGCGCTGGCGATCCCGTCGATGTTGTGGTGCTCGGCCAGCCAGTAGCGGTTGTAGCCCAGACGCTCGGTCTGCTGGGCCAGGTCGACGCTGCGGCGGAAAGTCTCCGCCGCCGTGCCATCGCGCGTGATCGGCGCCAGATCCAGCACCGAGAGAGGAGTATCGGCAAGTCGTGACATGAGCGTTCCCGTCAGGAAATGGATGGACGCTCGTTAGCGCCCTCATGATCTCCATCATGAGGGCTGTCGCGATGAATGCAACCGATACTCGCTGCCGACCTCCCCTTGATTCCGGTTTCCCGGACGTTGGAACGGGACGGGCGTCTAGATCTCCTGCAGCAATGCCTGAATGTCCCGACGACGCCCGGCGTCGGCCGTTTCCCGACCGGGACGCGGCGCAGCGGCCATGGCTTTCTCAAGCGCCTGGCGGGCCTGTGCATCGTCGCCCTCGTCGTGGAGGAACTGGGCCCAGAAGTAGTTGCTGTCGATCCCGTCGGGATTGAGACTCAAGCCCTTCCGCAGCAGCTCGCGCGCCTTGTCGTCGTCGCCGAAGCTCAGCGGCCAGCCGGGCACCTGGTGATAGAGCGTGCCCAGGCTGGTATAGGCCGAGCCGTCCAGCGTCGTCGGATCGATCGATAGTGCCTGCTCGAACTCGGAACGTGCCTCCTTGGCCAGGGAGAGCGCGCCCAGGCCGCCCTCCGCACCGGCCTGGGAGCCTCGGATGATGCCTGCCCAGGTGTGCAGCGCCGCGCTACCGGGTTGCGCTTTCAGCAGGGCCTGAGCGCGCTGGTAGAGCTGCTCGAAGGCATCGGCGCGCCGCGCTGCCGGCGTCTGGTACTGGATGTTGGCCCAGCGGCTCTGGAGCTCGTGCAGACCCGCGGCGACCGCTGTCGTCGACGCCGCACCCGCTGCCGGCGCCGTCGGGGGCTCGGCCGCCAGTCCTACCGGGCTGCCGGCAAGCGCGATGCCCGACGTCGTG
Organism: Salinicola sp.; assembly: GCF_982684285.1. Classification (NCBI taxonomy): domain Bacteria; kingdom Pseudomonadati; phylum Pseudomonadota; class Gammaproteobacteria; order Oceanospirillales; family Halomonadaceae; genus Salinicola; species Salinicola sp. Next base: position 8,337 of record NZ_CEXLVS010000120.1, read on the forward strand.
GCGAGTGCCGTGGTGAGAGCCAGTACCTTCAGGAAGCGGTGTGCTGTCATGGTGATCTCCGTGTACGAATCATGACAATGGGGAGGGGCGACGCGCATGCTGCTGGATCGTCGACAGCCGCTTCTTGAGCGCGCGGTCGACGATGCCGGGCAGGATCCCGTTCAACCTGACCAGCAGGCACTCCGGCCAACCGAGCTGCCGATCACGAGCCTGGGTCTCGATGCCGCGAATCACGCCCGCCGCGACCTGGGCAGGTTCGTCGACGTGGTTGCCCAGCGCGGCATTGAGGGCGTCGGCGCGGTCGCTGTTCATGCCGGTGCGGGTGGCCCGGGGCGAGATGTGGAGCACCTGGACCGGCGTGTCGGCCAGTTCCCGGCGCAGTGCCTGGCTGAACCCGCGCAGGGCGAATTTGGTGGTGCAGTAGGCGGTGTAGCCGGGGTGGCCGATGGCGCCGAAGGCGGAGCCGAGGTTGACGATCCAGGCACTGTTCTCGTGCAGCAGTCGCGGTAGCAGCGCCTGCGTGAGCAGCAGGGTGGCTGTCACGTTGAGCTCCACCATCGACGAGACCGCCGCCGGGGACTGCTCGTCGAACAGCCCGAAGTGATTGACCCCGGCGGCGTTGACCAGCATGTCGATGCGCGTCTCCTCCGCGGTCTCGACCACCCGACGACGATCCTCGGGCTTGGTCAGATCGGCGGACAGCGCACGAATGCGCTCTGGCGCCAGCGTCGTCAGTTCCGTCAGCACGCCGGGGTTGCGCCCCACGATCAGTAGCCGCGCGCCGCGCTGCGCCAGCAGGGCCACCAGCTCCCGTCCGATACCGCCGCTGGCGCCGGTGATCAGGATGCGGCGATCAGACCAGCGCATGGCTCAGGCCCTCGTGGCTGGCGACATCGCCTGCATCCTGGCGGAGATTGCGGAACATGGCGCCGTAGAGCCGGTAGACCATGTTGGCGGCATCGATGATGGCTTGCAGGTCGGCGGGATCGTCGAGCCGGTTGATCTGCTCCTCGAAGAACGCCAGATGACCGATATCGAGGCTGCCGTGGGACTCGAGATAGCGGAAGGCGTCGGCGGGGAGACCCGCGCCGTCCCGCATCTGCTCGGCGGCCTGGGTGGCGATGGCGGTGCTGGTGCCCTCCAGCACGTGCACCATGCCGAAGAAGCCGACCGGATTGTCGTGGGTGATCACGTCACGAACGTAGCGCACCATCAGTTCGGTCGCCGGCGCCGGGGTAGCGCTGGCGACGGCGTCGGCGTCGCCGCCCAGCGCCCGGATGTCGTCCAGGATCCACTCCTGGTGGCCGTACTCTTCCTCGATGTACTCGACCAGCGCGCCGCGCAGCCACTCGAGGCGTGACGGCAGACGTGCGCCGCAGGCCATCATCAGCGGCACGGTCTGCTTGACGTGGTGATAGGCCTGGCCGAGAAACGCCAGATAGATCTCTCGGGTGATGTCGCCTGCCAGCGCCTGGCGGATGACCGGCGTGTCGAGCAGCCATTGGCGATGACTGGCGGTGGCGTGTTGCAGTGTTTCGTAGGGGGACATGATGTCGTCTCCTGAGACGTAGGCGGATCTCCTAGGCATCCGCCGATGGATAGGCCGGGCTGGTCAGCCAGGTGTGGTAGTGGTCGGCCAGGGCGTCGCGGCGCAGCCGGCCATTGGCGGTCGCCAGACCGTTTTGTGCGGTAAAGGGGGCGCTGCGCTGCCACAGCGAGACACGCGCGTAGTCGGGCAATCGGGCGTTGGCACTGGCCACGGCGTCCTCGATCTGGCGGTCGTTGACCCAGTCGCCCCGCGGTACCAGCAGGGCGCGGTTGACAGGCTGCGCTTCACCACTCACCCAGGCCTGGGCAATCGCGTGTTCGGCGGTCAGTTCGGCCTCGACCCAGGCCGGATCGACATTGCGACCGTAGGCGGTGATGAAGACCTGACGGCGGCGCCCCTTGAGCCTCAGATCCTCACCGTCCCACTCACCCAGGTCGCCGGTGGGCCAGACCGCCGGCGCCGGAGCGCTGTCACCCAGATAGCCCAGCATCAGATTGCCCTGGACCAGCACCTCGCCGTCGTCGGCCAGTCTGACCTCGACGTGAGGCAGCGGCCGTCCGACGCTGCCGAGGCGCGCTTCACCGGGACGATTGAGGGTGACGACGGAGGCGCACTCGGAGAGACCGTAGCCCTCGAACACCGGCCAGCCGGCGGCCTCCGCGCGTGCCAGCAGCGCGGGCGACACCGCCGCCCCGCCGACGGCGAAGAAGCGGCCAAAGCCGATGGGCGTATCGCCTTGCCGGGTGAGTAGCGCCGACAGCAGTTGCGGCACCAGAATCAGACTGTCCGGCGCCTGGCGGCTGATGACGCGCCAGCCGCTGGCACTGTCGAAGCCGCTGGCGCCCTGCCAGCCAAGGGAGGCCAGCGACGGCAGGCTGATGCTGCCTCCAAGCCATAGTGGCGCATAGATGCCGCCGATGTTCTCCAGCAGTGTCGCCAGCGGGAGTATCGCCAGGTGTCGGCGCACGTCGACGCTGGCGGCGACTCCGGCGAGACTCTCGGCGACCGTGAGCTGACTGTCGCTGCTCAGGCAGACCCCTTTTGGGGTACCGCTGGTGCCCGAGGTGAAGGTGATCTTGTGCGTGCCTGCGGGCAAGCCCGGTGGTGGCGAGATACCGCGACGTTGCCAGAGCGTGGCGTCTGTGTCGGCGCTGGCGTCCGGGATGGGGTCGAAACCCAGCGCGCTCGCCAGTGGCGCAGGGCCGATCAGGGTGTCGATACCTGCCTGGGCCACCAGGTGGGTCGACTGCGCCGGGGTGAAGAAGCCGGGCAACGGCACGTTGACGATGGCTTCCTGCATCATTGCCAGATCCCACAGCGCCCACTCGATGCCGTTGTCCAGCGCCAGGCCGACGCGTTGACTGCCGAGTCGACGCAGCTGTCGTGCGCGGGAATCGACGAGCGCCATCAGGTCGCCGTAGCGGATCGACCGGGTCTCGTCCTCCAGGGCGGTGCGGTCTGCAGCGTCATTGCCCAGCCTGCGGAGATGGTCCAGAAAGCGCTCACGCATGATCGATCTCCTTGAGATGCGGGGCCGCGGCTGGCACGGTAGTGGTGACGATGCCGCCTTGGGCCGGGGCGAGCCGGTGCCAGGCGGCGATCAGGTCGCCACCCATGACCCAGGGCCGATGCAGGTAGTAGTTGCCCCAGTCGCCTCGGGTGTCGCCCAGACGGGTCGGGTCGGCCTCCGCCACGCGGTGAACGTCGAGACCGAGGCGTCGGAAGCCGTTGCGCACCGTCGCCGTCGCGGTGAACGCCAGCCAGCGGCACTCCTCGGCGACGAGCGAATCGATCAGTGCCCGGATCAGCGCCACCATCATGCCCGGGCGCCGCGCCGCCAGGTTGCCGATTTCCGCCAGTGCGGTGCGCTCGACGGGCTGATCCAGCACGGCGGAGAGCGCATGCTCGATGGGGGTTTCCAGATAGCATTCGAGGAAGAAGGGCGAGGCGTCGGCGCGGCGAACGCCGACCGCTGCCTGCAGTCGATCGCCTTCCCACAGCCCGTAGAGCCGTGGCGCGAACTGGGCGATCGCGGCGCCATGCTGCTGCCGGTAGGTGTCGGCAATGAAGCGCTCGAGGGTGGCTCGCTCGCGATCGTCGCGACTCTCACGCCAGATGATGTTCGCCGCTGAGGCAGGTAGACCCGACATTCGGTAGCCCTTCGACAAGATGATGAGGGCCAGATTGACGGGCGGGGCTTAACGAAGTCTTACCCTGGCAAACGATGGGGCGTCTCTCGCCCATTTCGAACGGGGAGGGCGAT
>NZ_CEXLVS010000121.1:0-12105 GCF_982684285.1 Salinicola sp.
GGTGAGCTCCTTGATCGACAGCTTAACGCGATTGCGGTTGTCGATGTCGAGCACCTTGACCGTCACTTCCTGGCCTTCGCTAAGGTACTCCTTCACGTCGTTGACGCGCTCCGGCACGATCTGGGAGATGTGCACCAGACCGTCGGTACCCGGCATGAAGTTGACGAAGGCGCCGAAGTCGGCCAGGCGCACCACCTTGCCGCGATAGAGCTTGCCGATCTCGGCTTCGGCGGTGATGCCGAGCACGGTGTCGATGGCGCGCTTGGCCGCGGAGCGATCCTCGGCGTAGATGCGAACGGTGCCGTCATCGTCGATGTCGATCGACGCGCCGGTCTCTTCGCAGATGCCGCGAATCGTGGCACCACCCTTGCCGATGACGTCGCGGATCTTGTCCGGCGAGATCTTGATCGTCTGCATCGCCGGCGCATGATCGGAAACCTCGTTGCGGCTCTCGGCGATCACGGCGTTCATCTTGTCGAGGATCTCGATACGAGCCTGGTGCGCCTGCTGCAGCGCCGTCTCCATGATCTCCTCGTTGATGCCCTCGATCTTGATGTCCATCTGCAGTGCGGTCACGCCGTTGGCGGAACCGGCCACCTTGAAGTCCATGTCGCCGAGGTGATCCTCGTCGCCCAGGATATCGGTCAGCACGGCGAAGCCGTCGTCGTCCTTGACCAGGCCCATGGCGATACCCGCCACCGGCGCCTTGATCGGGACCCCGGCATCCATCAGCGCCAGCGAGGAGCCACAGACCGACGCCATCGAGCTGGAGCCGTTGGACTCGGTGATCTCGGACACCACGCGGATGGTGTAGGGGAACTCGTCTTCGCCCGGCAGCATCGCCTGGATACCACGGCGCGCCAGGCGGCCATGACCGATCTCGCGACGCTTGGGGCCGCCCATGAAACCGGCTTCGCCGACGCTGTACGGCGGGAAGTTGTAGTGCAGCAGGAAGCGATCCTTGCGCTCGCCCTCCAGCGATTCGATCAACTGGGCGTCGCGCAGCGTGCCCAGGGTGGCGATGACCACGGCCTGGGTTTCGCCACGGGTGAACAGCGCCGAACCGTGGGTGCGCGGCAGTACGCCGACCTTGATGTCCAGCGGACGCACGGTCTTGTGGTCGCGGCCGTCGATACGCGGCTCGCCGGCGATGACACGACGCCGCACGGTGTGCTTCTCGAGACTGGCCAGGGCGCCACCGACTTCATCGGCGCTGAACTGCGGGGCGTCGCCGCCGGCCAGCTGCTCGATCGCCTTGGCGCGAATCTCGGCCAGCGCATCCTGGCGCGCCATCTTGTCGGTGATGCGATAGGCTTCACCCACGGCGGACTCGAAGCTGCCGGCGACGGCTTCCTTGAGCGCCACGTTGGCGGCGGCCGGCTGCCAGTCCCACTTCGGCTTGCCGGCTTCGTCGACCAGCGACTTGATCGCGTCGATCGCGACCTGCATCTCCTGGTGGGCGTAGAGCACGCCGCCCAGCATTTCGTCCTCGGTCAGCTCCTGGGCTTCGGACTCGACCATCAGCACGGCCTTGTCGGTACCCGCCACCACCATGTTGAGCTCGGAGGTGGCCAGCTCTTCCACCGTGGGGTTGAGGAAGTAGCCGCGCGATTCGGTGAAGCCGACACGCGCCGCCCCGATGGGGCCGCTGAATGGCAGGCCGGAGATCGCCAGCGCGGCGGACGTACCGATCATCGCGGCGATATCGGGATCCTGGTTGCGATCGGCGGAGAGCACGGTGCAGATGACCTGCACTTCGTTCATGAAACCTTTCGGGAACAGCGGACGGATCGGACGATCGATCAGACGCGAGGTCAGCGTCTCCTTCTCGGTCGGACGGCCTTCGCGCTTGAAGAAGCCACCCGGGATCTTGCCCACGGAGTAGGTCTTCTCCTGGTAGTGCACGGAGAGCGGGAAGAAGTCCTGGCCGGGCTTGAGGTCCTTGCGTCCGACCACGGTACACAGCACCACGGTGTCGTCCATGGTGACCAGCACAGCGCCGGTGGCTTGGCGCGCAACGCGCCCGGTTTCTAGGGTGACGGTACTCGAACCGTACTGGAACGTGGTCTGAACCGGATTCACGGGCTTTCCTTTACTTGTCGAATTCATATGGGGTCTTTTGACTCGGCGCTCATTCTAGGCGTTCGAGCGGGATAGAGCTACCGGTGGCCGACCATGGTCCCATGCTCCCCGGCACGGGGAGAGGCTGTCCGAAACGCCAAGACCCCCGCTCGGAAGCGGGGGTCTTGGGATTGTCACTACCGGGTCGCCGACCGGCGACCCGGCCAGCGGCGAGTTACGCCTCGCGCTTGCCGTCGACCAGGCGTCGCAGCTTCAGCGGATTGGCGTGCTTGACCGCTGCCGGCAGCAGCGCATCCGGCAGATCCTGATAGCAGACCGGACGCAGGAAGCGGAAGATCGCCGCCGTGCCCACGGAGGTGGTGCGCGAATCCGACGTCGCCGGGAACGGCCCGCCGTGAACCATGGCATCGCACACTTCCACCCCGGTCGGCCAGCCGTTGACCATCACCCGACCCGCCTTGCGCTCGAGGATCGGCAGCAGCGCGCGGGCGGCCTCCAGGTCGGCGGCGTCCATCTGCAGGGTCGCGGTGAGCTGCCCTTCCAGATGTTCGGCGACCCGCTCGAGTTCGGCGGCATCGGCACACTCGACCACCAGCGACGTGGCGCCGAAGACTTCGCCCTGAAGTGCCTCGTCGGAGAGAAAATCCTGCGCCGAGGTCACGAACAGGCCGGTCTGACACTGGTTGGGGCCTTCGCCCTTCTGGCCGCGCGCCACTTCCCTCGCCTTGCCGCTACCCGCCAGGGCGCCGACGCCATTCTCGTAGGCCTCGAAGATGCCCGGCGTGAGCATGGTCTGGGCGGCACTGCCCTGGACCGCTGCGCTGGCCGCCGCGACGAAGGCATCCAGCTCCGGCCCCTTGAGCGCGATCACCAGCCCAGGGTTGGTGCAGAACTGGCCGGCGCCCATGTTGAGCGAGCCGACGAACGCCTTGCCCATCTCCTCGCCGCGCGCCTTCAGCGCCGCCGGCAGCGGGAACACCGGGTTGATCGAGCTCATCTCGGCATAGAACGGGATCGGCTCGGGGCGCGACTGGGCCGCCTGCCACAGCGCCAGGCCGCCGCTGCGCGAGCCGGTGAAGCCCGCCGCCTTGACCCGCGGATCGGTGACCAGCGCGGTGCCGACTTCACGGCCGGAGCCGTACATCAGCGAGAACACGCCTTCCGGCAGGTCGCACTTCTTGACCGCGGCCTGAATGGCACGGCCAACCAGCTCGCTGGTGCCGGGGTGGGCGCCATGGGCCTTGACGATCACCGGGCAGCCAGCGGCCAGGGCGGAAGCGGTATCGCCGCCGGCCACGGAGAACGCCAGCGGGAAGTTGCTGGCACCGAAGACGACGACCGGACCCAGCGCGATGTGACGCTGACGCAGGTCGACCCGCGGCATCGGCTGACGCTCCGGCAGAGCCGGGTCGACGCGCACGTCGAGCCACTCGCCGGCCCGCACGGTCTTGGCGAACAGGCGAAGCTGGCCGCAGGTGCGCCCGCGCTCGCCCTGGATGCGTGCCTGGGGCAGGCCGGATTCGGCCACGGCGCGCTCGATCAGATCGTCACCGATCGCTTCGATCTCGTCGGCGATCGTCTCCAGAAACTTGGCGCGATCCTCGAGCGAGGTCTCGCGGTAGCCGTCGAAGGCGCTCCAGGCCAGTTCGCAGGCACGATCGACTTCGGTCTGAGTGCCACCGGGATAGCTCGGTTCGAGGCGCTCGTTGGTGGCCGGATTGATCGCCTGGATCGGATCGCGGCTGCCCTTGACGGCCTGCTGGCCGATCAGCATTTCACCTGTCAGTTTCATCTTGCCTCCTGCAGTGATGGTGGATACTCATTCATCTTGCGACCGGGGCCGGCATCAACCCGCCCTGGTCGCCACGGCGTCCCGCTCGGCAAACCTGTGTCTGTCGCCTGAATTGCCGACTCGCGCCGTGTCATTCATCGGAGTGGACAACCGTCACGAGGACGCGTTCGATTCGGTGCGGCGATTGCCACGATAGTTCTGCCAGAGCGTCAGTGCCAGCAACCCCACCGCGATCACCAGGAACGTCAGGCTGATCGGCCGGGTGAAGAATGGGGTCCAGTCCCCCTGGAAAGCCTGCAGCCCGCGCCGCAGGTTGGACTCCGCGAACGGCCCGAGAATCAGCCCCAGGATGACCGGTGCGGTGCCGAAATCATCGCGGTTGAGGAAATAGCCCAGCACCCCGAAACCCAGCATCAGATAGAGATTGAACACATCGCCATCGACGCCGTAAACGCCGATGAAGCAGAACACCAGGATCGCCGACAGCAGCTGCTTGCGCGGCACCATCAGCACCCGAATGAACAGCTTGATGCCCAGGCACATGATCAGCAGCATGAAGACGTTGGCGACCAGATAGGCCAGGAAGATGCCGTAGACCGTGCCGCTCTGGTCATCGAACAGCAGCGGGCCAGGCGTGATGCCCTGAATCATCAAACCGCCCAGCAGCACGGCCGTTGCCGCCTCGCCGGGAATGCCCAGCGCCAGCGTCGGTATCAGTGCGCCGCCCAGCAGCGCATTGTTGGCGCTCTCCACCGACACGATCCCCGGGGCGTGCCCGGTACCGAACTTTTCGGGAGATTTCGAGAAACGCCTCGTCTGATCATAGGCGACCAGGGAAGCGATGCTGCCACCGGCGCCGGGTATCGGCCCGACGATGGACCCGGACAGGATACCGGCCACGACCGCTTTCCAGTGGCGCAGCGTTTCCAGAAAGCGGGGACGCGCGATATCGATGCGGTGCGTGCTCTCCTCGAGGCGCTGGTGCGGATCGTACTCGAAGGCATCCTTGAGCACCTGGGAGACGGCAAACAGCCCGATTAGTGCCGGCAGCAGGTTGATCCCGGTCAGCAGCGACAGCTGGTCGAACGTGAAACGTCCCACCCCGGTGATGGGGTCGGTGCCGATGGTCGAGGCGAAAAAGCCGATCAGCCCGGCGATCAGCCCCTTCAACAGCGACTTGCCGGCAACCGAGGCGATGATCACCAGCCCGAAGATGCTCAGTGAGAAATACTCCGCCGCGCCGAAACGCAGCGCGAACTCCGCGATCGGCGGCGCCAGCAGGCTGAGGATCACCATGCTGGCGACACCGCCGAAGAACGAGGCAACGATCGCCAGCCCCAGCGCGCGACCGGCCTCGCCTTTCTGGGCCATCGGAAAGCCGTCGAACGTGGTCGCCACCGACGAGGGCGTGCCGGGGATGTTGAGGAGGATGGCCGGGATCGACCCGCTGGCACCGGCTCCGCACAGCGCGCCCAGCAGCATGCCGATGCCCATCACCGGCGGCATGCCGAAGGTCACCGGCAGCAGCAGCGCGATGGCCATCGCCGAGGTCAGCCCGGGCAGCGCGCCCATGATGATACCGAGCAGGGTGCCACCGGCGATCGCCAGCAGCGTGCCGACCTGCAGCACCATGCCCAACCCATCGAGATATCCGGAAATCATGTCTTGCTCCTAAATCACCTGCCGACGCTGCCACTCACTCCGGCAGCGGAATCTCGAAGAGATCGGTGAAGACGTAATAGATCGCCACCGCGAGCACGATCGCGAAGATCACCGCACCCACCAGCGATTTCACCCGCTGCGAGGCGTTCAGTTCGCGCCAGGCACCGCTGGCGAACAGCAGCCCGATGACACAGCAGAAGGCGAACACCGCCGTGCTGGGTATGTACCCCAGCGGCTCGAACAGCAGGATGTAGACGACGGTGAGGCCCACGATCCACAGCCACTGCATGACCCCTCGCCGGTTGGCGGGCCGCGACCCGCCGGACGGCGCGGCGGCTCGCCACTCGCGCACGTCCTTGACCAGACAGGGAATGGCGAACAGAAAGATCATCGCCGAGATCAGTTTGGGAAAGAACGCCGGCGAGAGATCGCCGACGATCTCGATGTCGGGCAACGCCATCGCACCGGCGAAAGCCGCCGCCGACGCGATCAGCAGCAGAAGATCGAAAATCGGCTTACCGATATCACGTTCCATGGATTCAGACTCCAGCGCCTCGGCCAGGAAGAGGGACGGTCGCCGTGCGACCCTGTCGACTGGCCGGACAGCGCGGGCGAGTGCGCCGCGCTGCCCGGCCCGCACGCTACTTCGCCAGATCGCCGGCCGCTTCGCGCATCACCTCTGCGGACTGGTCGATGAACGCATCGAGCTCATCGCCGTAGAGCGGAGAGACCTGCGTGCCGAGGTTCCCGGCGGTCTCTTCATAGGAGCCGTCGGCGACGATCTGCTTGATCGCCTCGACCCACCGCTTCTCGACGTCGGCAGGCAGCCCCTTGGGCGCCGCGATGCCGCGCCATACCGTCAGCGTCAGGTCGTAGCCCTGCTCCTGGAAGGTGGGCACGTCCGGCAGCGAATCGCTACGTTCGGCGTAACTCATCGCCAGCGCCTTCAGGCGGCCGGATTGCAGCGCCGAGCGCAGTTCGGCGCCGCCCAGCACGACGGCATCGACATGGCCGCCCATGGCGGCGGAGATCGCCTCGGAGCCGCCGGGATAGGGAATGATGTTGAACTCGGCACCGGTCCGGTTGGCCATGGCCACGGCGGCGATGTGCGCGGAGGAACCGACGCCGGAGACCCCCACCTTGATGGTGGTGCCGGAGGTGGCCGCGTTCACCAGATCCTCGAGATTGGCGTACTGGCTGTCACCGCCGACCGCGATCACGTAGGGCTCCTCGATCACCTTGGCGATGAAGTCGAAATCGGTGTGCTTGAAGGGAACGTTGCCCATCGCCTCCAGCGTCAGCATGGCGTTGCTGGCGGCCAGCAGGGTGTAGCCGTCGGCCTTCGAGGCCACCGCACGCGACATCCCCACGGCACCGCCGCCGCCGGGAATGTTGCGGATGACCAGATCCTCGCCGAGCTGCTTCTCCAGCAGCGGCTGCAGCGCGCGCACGAAGGTGTCGTTACCGCCACCCGCGGAGAACGGCACGATCATGTCGATGCTCTTGGTGGGGTAGTCGTCGGCAAGCGCCGGCCCGCCGACCACCATCGCGGCGGCCAAGGTCAGCGTGCTCAGTAGCTTTTTCATTATCGGCTCCTTCGGTTCTTCTCTGGATGTCTTGTCTTTCGCGCGTGCTGAATGTCTTGTCTTTCGTCTTACTCGTCTTGCGCGCGTGAAGTGAGGCCCAGCCCGGCCGCCTCAGCGAACCAGCGCCGGCCGCTTGGGATCGAACTGCCAGCCCTCGATCAGGTACTGCATCGCCATGGCATCGTTGCGGCCACCGGCCGGCAGGCCGCGGTAGAGCGCATTGGCCTGCTCGACCTGGGCCATGTCGATCTCGACGCCGAGTCCCGGAGCGTCAGTGACCGCGACCCTGCCATCGACGATCCCCGGCGGATTGCGGGTCAGCCGGGCGTCGCCCTCCTGCCAGATCCAGTGCGTGTCCAGCGCCGTGGTACGACCGACGGCCGCCGCCCCGACCTGGGCGAACATCGCCAGCGAGATATCGAAGTGATTGTTGGAGTGCGAGCCCCAGGTCATGCCGTGGTCCTGGCACAGCTGGGAGACGCGCACCGCGCCGGACAGCGTCCAGAAGTGCGGATCGGCCAGCGGAATGTCCACCGAGCGCAGCATCAGCGCATGGGCCATCTCGCGCCAGTTGGTGGCGACCATGTTGGTCGCCACCGGCAGCCCGGTGGCATGGCGGAATTCGGCCAGGATCTCGCGCCCCGAGAAACCCTGTTCCGCCCCGCAGGGATCCTCGGCATAGGCGATGACCCCATGCAGGTTCCGGCACAGCCGGATCGCCTCGTCTAGCGACCAGGCGCCGTTGGGATCGATGGTCGTGCGCGCCTCGGGGAAGGCGTCGTGCAACGCGGTGACGGCCTCGATCTCCTGCTCCCCCGGCAGCGCGCCGCCCTTGAGCTTGAAATCCCGGAAGCCGTAGCGGTCCTGCGCGGCGCGAGCGAGCTCGACGATGCGCTCTGGCGTCATCGACGCCATGTCGCGCTGGCGATACCACTCGTGGCTGAGATCGCCGTTGCCCCCGCCCTCGGTACGCTCGCGATAACCGAGCGGCGTCTTCTGGCCGTCGCCGACGAAGAACAGATAACCCAGCACCTCGACGCTGTCGCGCTGCCTGCCGTCACCCAGCAGCTCGGCCACCGGTACGTCGAGGAACTTGCCAAGCAGGTCGAGCAGCGCCGCCTCCAGCGCCGCCACCGCATTGATGCGCAGTTCGAAGGTCCAGGAGCCCTTGCCGAAATCCTCGAAATCGGCACCGCGACCGGCGGAGTGCAGCGATGCCACCATCGATCGCAGCTTGCCGATGGGCTGCCCCACGACCAGCGGTCGCGCCTGCTCCAGGGATTGCTGGATGGTATCGCCGCCCGGCGCCTCGCCGACACCGACATGCCCGGCACTGTCCTCGAGGATGACCAGGTTGCGGGTGAACCAGGGAGAGTGGGCGCCACCGATATTGAGCAGCATGCTGTCGCGGCCGGCGACCGGTATCACCTTCATGTTCGTGATGGTTGGCGTGCCGTGGCTCGGCATAGGAAGTCTCCGTCGAGGCGATGAACGCGGGGGGACCGGGCTGGCGTCGCCGGCCTGCCCGTCGCCGGGCCGGCCCGGAGGCCGCTCCCGGCTTGATGAAGGATCCGCAGAGCGCGTCGCTCAGAGCGTGCGCGCTTTCTCGATCAACTGCTTGAGCGTGGCCCGCTCCTGCTCGCTGGGCATGGTCAGCGGTGCACGCACGTTCCCGCCCGGGTAGCCGACCAGGTCGGCGCCCGCCTTGATCAGGCTGACGGCATAGCCTTTCTGGGTATCGCGCAGGGTGACGAAGGGAATGAAGAACTCGCTTGTCGCCTGGCGCACGAAATCGCGGTTGCCCTGGCGCAGCTCCCGATAGAACTTCACCGCCATCTCCGGCACGAAGTTGAACACCGCCGACGAATAGGTGCTGACGCCGATGGCGAGATAGGCTTCGGCGATGATCTCGGCCGTTGGCACGCCACCGACATAGGCGAGGCGATCGCCCAGCGTCTTGATGATGATGTTGAGCGCCTGCATGTCGCCCTTGCCATCCTTCAGGCCGACCAGGTTCGGGCAGCGGTCGGCCAGCGCCTGGACGCCATCGACATTGAGGTAGCCGTTGGCGCGGTTGTAGTAGATCACGCTGAGGTCGGTCGACTCACAGACGCTGGCGGCGTACTCGACGATGCCGGACTGCGGGCACTCGGTGAGGTATGGCGGCATCAGCAGGATGCCGTCGGCACCCGCTTCCCGGGCGGCTTCGCAGTGGGCCTTGGCGAGTTCGGCGCTCTGCCCGGCGCTGGCGATGATCGGCACGTGCCCGCCGATGGTCTCCACCGCGATGGTGACGATCTCTCGATACTCCTCGATCGTCATGTTGAAGAATTCACCGGTACCGCCAGCCACGAAAAGGGCGGAGACCTCGTACTCCTTCAGCCACAGCAGACGACGGCGGTAGCTGTCGGCGTCGAACTTGCCATCGGCATCGAAATCGGTCACCGGGAAGGACAGCAGGCCATCCTTGATGGAGGCAACAACCGCTTGTTTGGAAAAATTCACCTTGACTCCCCTCATCGTGGGTTAACGTAAATCGGTCACTGAGTCGCCCAGCCGCAGTGCCTCGATCGAAGGAGCACGAGCTGCGAAATTGGAATACCGATGTTGTCATACATCATACTATGATGCCGTTAGACCTTAGATGAACGTCACCACGTCGCCTTCATTTCGCGAACGGCAGCTGCGTCGTCGACAGCACTTCCCGCAGGCCCATGAACGAGCGGATCTGACGCACGCCAGGCAGGTAGATGAGCTGCTCGGCATGCAGTCGGTTGAAGCTCTGGTTGTCACGTGTGCGAATCAGCAGGAAATAGTCGAACTCGCCGGTCACCACGTGGCACTCCATACAGCCCGAGATGTGCTGCGCGGCCGCTTCGAAATCGGCAAACGACTGGGGTGTCGAGCGATCCAGCACGACGCCGATCAACACCACCATGCCGACGTTGAGCTTGTCGGCATCGAGCAGTGCCACCGTCCCCTTGATGATCCCCTGCTGCTTGAGCCTCTCGACCCGCCGCAGACAGGCGGGCGGGCTGAGGTTGACGCGCTCCGCCAGCGCGACGTTGGAGATCGAGGCGTCGCGCTGCAGCTGATCGAGGATCTGGCGATCGATCCGGTCCAGTGACGCGCCCGCGTCGCTGCTGATCTGGGGCATGGCCTGGCTCACCCTTCTGTTAATTTAATTTCACGCATCCTCTTTTATTCGAAATATAAACCGCATTTTTTGCGGTATCGACGATTTTTCAGCCAATCAACCGCCCCAGTTTGCAACACGTCGCACGCCATTTCGCTCTAGGATAGATCGAGTCATTGCCATCACGACGCCACAACTCCATCACGACTCCAGAACAACAGCCGGAGCTCCCATGAAACTCGACAAGTTCACTCGCTATCCGCTGACATTCGGCCCCTCTCCCATCACCCCGCTCAAGCGCCTGAGCGAGCATCTCGGCGGCGAGGTGGAGCTCTACGCCAAGCGCGAGGACTGCAACAGTGGACTCGCCTTCGGCGGCAACAAGACCCGCAAGCTGGAGTACCTGATCCCGGAAGTGCTGGAGGGCGGCTACGACACCCTGGTCTCGATCGGCGGCATCCAATCCAACCAGACGCGCCAGGTCGCCGCCGTGGCCGCCCACCTGGGACTCGACTGCGTTCTGGTCCAGGAGAACTGGGTCAACTATCACGATGCCAGTTACGACAAGGTCGGCAACATCGAACTGTCGCGGATCATGGGCGCCGACGTGCGCCTCGATCCGGCCGGCTTCGATATCGGCATCCGCGAGAGCTGGGAACGCGCCCTGGAGAGCGTTCGGGCCAAGGGTGGCAAGCCGTTCCCGATTCCCGCCGGCTGTTCGGAGCATCCCTACGGCGGTCTCGGCTTCGTCGGCTTCGCCGAGGAAGTGCGCCAGCAGGAGCGCGAACTGGGCTTCACCTTCGACTACATCGTGGTCTGCTCGGTCACCGGCAGCACCCAGGCCGGCATGGTCGTCGGTTTCGCCGCCGACGGGCGTGCCCGCCAGGTGATCGGTATCGATGCCTCCGCCAAGCCGGAGCAGACCCATGCCCAGATTCTGCGCATCGCCCAGCACACCGCCGACCTGGTGGAGCTCGGCCAGCCGATCGCCGCCGACGACGTGGTGCTCGATACGCGGTTCGGCTATCCGGAATACGGCCTGCCCAACGACGGCACGCTGGAAGCGATCCGGCTCTGCGGGCGGCTCGAGGGCGTGCTGACCGATCCGGTCTACGAAGGCAAGTCGATGCACGGCATGATCGAGAAGGTTCGTCTGGGTGAGTTTCCGGCGGGCTCGAAAGTGCTCTACGCCCATCTGGGCGGCGCGCCGGCGCTCAGCGCCTACAGCGAATGGTTCTCTCGCGGCTGAACACGATCTGCGGAAACGGTGGCTCCGGCGGCACGATCCGTCGCCGGGTCCCGGCGTGGCGTCGGCGGTGATTCCGCGCCCCATTGCGCTATGCTGGAGCCACCTCCAACAACAAGCTCTCCCCTCATGACACCGCTTTCCGATTCGAATCGCGCCGCGCCGGCGCTCGCCCTGACCGAGATCGTGACCTGGGATGCCACCACGCTGTCGCGGCAGCTTCACGATCGCGCCGTCTCCTGCCGGGAGGTGATGAGCGCCTACCTCGACCATATTGACGCTGCCAATCCGCTGGTCAACGCCATCGTCTCGCGGCGCGAGCGGGCAGCACTGCTCGCCGAGGCCGACGCCGCCGACAGGGAACTCTCGGCCGGTCGCTCGCGGGGCTGGATGCACGGCTTCCCGCAGGCGATCAAGGACCTCTCCGATGCCAGGGGACTGCCGACCACCCAGGGCTCGCCGCTGCTCGTCGGGCCGATTGCCGTGGAGGACAGCCTGATGGCAGCGCGCATGCGCGCCGCCGGCGCCCTCTTCATCGGCAAGACCAATACCCCGGAATTCGGCCTCGGCTCCCAGTCCTCCAACCCGGTCTTCGGCGCCA
>NZ_CEXLVS010000122.1:0-12079 GCF_982684285.1 Salinicola sp.
CCGGCGAGGCACGTCGCCAGCTCGAGGATTACGGCTATTGGTATGAGCCCGACGGTCGGGATGCCGAGCGGCAGGTCGACTTCGAGCGTGTCGAGACTGCGCCCCAGGCGCTGGAGGCGTTACTCAGCGAGGCGTGTTACAAGTCGTTCGAGGTCAGCGTCGACAATCTCGATGGCGTCGAGGTGGACCGAGACGCGTTCAGTGCCAAGGTGGCGGCGCGGGCGGCGCGATACCGACGAGAAGGGATCCCCATAAGGGCACAGGCGCTCATCGATGCGCTCGCCGTCTTCTACTGTGGAGGAGGCGGGATTGAGGCAGCCGTTGCGGCGGGGCGGCAACGGCTGGCGGCGCGCGGCGCTACTCGTCCCGTTGAAGGAGACGCTGATGGAGGTGGAGCATGACCTGGACCTCGTGCTCCGGGCGCAGGGGCTCCAGCCCCATCTCTCCGAACAGCTCGCTGCGGGCCCGTGACCAGTCGCCGGCATCGAGTTCCGGGTAGAGATTCGCCGCCGGGGCAAGCTCGACGAAGGGGTCGACACCGAAGTCGTCGAACATCAGCGACAGGGCGGCTTCATCATCCTGAACGCCCGCCGTATAGAGTGTCTCGCTGAAATGGTCGTTCTCCAGCTCCCTGAGCACGTCCAACGGACTGATGCCGAGATGTCGAAGCTCGTCGAGATCGTAGCCACCGAGGGAGAGCAGCTCGTCGTCCAGCCACTCGTCGTCCGGCTGGATCAGGGTGTGCTTGATCTGACCGTTGGGTAGCGCCCAGGCAATGGCCAGCGGCAGCGAATTGTCGTCGCCGGTCTCGACGGCGATGAATCCTGGATAGTCGGTCATTTGCCAGCGTCCTCGTTCAGCCGAAAGAAGCGCTTGGCCGTCAGCGTGGTTCGATGTGCCAACTCGGCTTCGCTCTCGCCGCGCCAGTGAGCCAGTTCTCTCACTATCCAAGGTAGCAGAGCCGGCTCATGGCGGCGCCCCTTTATCTTCGCCGGCAGGTTGCGCGGCAGCAGGTAGGGGCAATCGGTTTCCACCATCAGGCGTTCGGCGGGGATGTCGGCGACGAACTCGCGGAGATGATGACCGCGGCGTTCGTCGCTGAGCCAGCCGGTCTGGCCGATGTGCAGGTCCAGGTCGAGATAGCCGTGGAGCGTCTCCCGATCTCCGGTGAAGCAGTGCACGACGGCGTCGCCGAGGCGATCCCGCCATTCGCTCAGGATCTCCCGCATGCGCTTCCCGGCATCTCGCTCGTGGAGGAACAGCGGCAAGCCAGACTCCGCCGCCAGCGCGAGTTGCGCTTCCAGGGCGCGCTCCTGGTCCGCGGGAGAGGAAAAGTTGCGGTGGAAATCGAGACCGCACTCTCCCACGGCGACGACCGACTCGTGTCGATGGAGTTCACGCATCGCCTGCTCCAGCTCCGGACACCACTCGGAGGCATGATGAGGATGCAGGCCGGCCGTCGCGTAAAGGCCGGGAAATCGAGTCGCCAGTCGAGCCGCCCTGGTGGCGCCTTCGAGATCCGCGCCAGTCACCACCAGCGTCGTGACATTGGCGTCGGCCGCCCGAGTAAGGGTCGCCTCGAGATCCCGCTCGAAGCTGTCGTGGGTCAGGTTGGCGCCGATATCGACCAGCGGTGACGGCGAGGTGATGCGTAACGCTTCCGGCAGGGGGGTGTCGTGGCCGGATGCTTGCTGCTGTGGCGTGTCGCTCACGCGGCACTCCTTTCGGTCGGGGAGAAGTTTGTCGGCAGGCATTGTAAAGCGCACGGGTCCAGGGGCGAAGCGTAAGCCAATCCATTTCGGCGAGGGTGGGCTGGCAAGGTACAATGCGGGCCGACGACACGCTCGGCCGGAATAGCCATCAAGCTACCCACTCACGTCATTTCGAAGACTCACGATCGCGAGGTCCCACGTGGCTCTGCTACGCCTTGAACAACTGCAACTGGCCTACGGCCACCACACGCTTCTCGATGGCGCGGATCTGGAGATCGAGAAGGGAGAACGCCTGGCGCTGGTGGGGCGAAACGGCACCGGCAAGTCGACCCTCCTGAAACTGATCTCGGGCGACAACCAGGCCGATGATGGCCATATCTGGCGCGCACCGGGACTCAAGATCGGCGTGCTCGAGCAGACCCTGCCGGATGCCGACGAGGCGACGATCTTCGAAGTCGTCGCCCAGGGCCTGCCCGAGACCGGGGAGCTGCTGGCCGAGTATCACCGTCTGGTGGCGATGGCCGAACCGGACATGCGGCGCCTGGAGACGCTGCAGACGCGCCTGGAGGCGCAGGATGGCTGGTCCTTTCACCAGCGTATCGATACCGTGCTGACGCGTCTTGGCCTGCCCGCCGACGCCATGATGAGCGGTCTGTCGGGAGGCTGGCGTCGACGGGTGGCGCTGGCGCGGGCGATGGTGTCGGGCCCCGATCTGCTGCTGCTCGACGAGCCGACCAACCATCTCGATATCGATACCATTACCTGGCTGGAGGAACAGCTGCTGGCGTTCGAGGGTGCGGTGCTGTTCATTACCCACGACCGCGCCTTCCTGTCGAAGCTGGCGACCACCATCCTGGAGCTCGATCGCGGGCGGCTGGGACGTTATCCCGGTGACTACGCCACCTACCAGGCGCAGAAGGCGCACGAGCTGGAGGTCGAGGCTCGCGAGCGCGCCGAGTTCGACAAGAAACTGGCACAGGAAGAGACCTGGATTCGCCAAGGCATCAAGGCACGCCGCACCCGCAACGAGGGGCGTGTGCGAGCGCTCGAGAAGATGCGCAACGAGCGTTCCCGGCGTCGTGAGCGCCAAGGCAAGGCGTCGTTCCAGGTGGATAGCGGCGAGCGTAGCGGCAAGCGGGTCGTCGAGCTGCAGAATGTCACGCAGTACTACGCCGATGCCTGCATTATCCGCGATCTCTCTCTGGAGATTCAGCGTGGCGATCGTATCGGTCTGATCGGGCGCAACGGCGCCGGCAAGACGACGCTGCTCAAGATCCTGCTGGGCGAGCTCGAGCCGAGCGAGGGCAGCGTGAGAATGGGTACCAACCTTTCGGTTGCCTACTTCGACCAGTTGCGCGCCGGGCTCGAGCCGAACAAGAGCGTCTACGACAACGTCGCCCAGGGCAGCGACAAGGTGACGGTGGCGGGCAAGGACAAGCACGTCATCAGCTACCTGCAGGATTTCCTGTTCACGCCCGAGCGCGCAAGACAGCCGGTCAAGGCGCTGTCCGGCGGAGAGTCCAACCGGCTGCTGCTGGCCAAGCTCTTCACCCAGCCGGCCAACGTGCTGGTGCTCGACGAACCGACCAACGATCTGGATGTGGAGACGCTGGAGCTGCTGGAGGAGCTGCTGCTCGATTTCGAGGGTACGCTATTGCTCGTCTCCCACGACCGCGCCTTCATGGACAACGTGGTCACCGACGTACTGGCCTTCGAAGGCGACGGCGTCGTGCGCAGCTACGTGGGTGGCTACAGCGACTGGGTGCGCCAGGGCGGTCGTCTCCCGCCGGCGCCCTGGGAGCTGGCCGAAGCCCGCAAGGCCCAGCAGAAACTGGCCGAGCGGCAGACGGCCCCGAACAGTCAGTCGGCGGCGAAGGCAGATGGCGACAAGCGCCGCCAGAAGCTCTCCTACAAGCTGCAGCGCGAGCTCGACACGCTGCCGGCTACGATCGAGGCGCTGGAGGCGCGGATCGCCGACTTCGAGTCCAGGATGGGGGCGCCGGATTTCTATCAGCAGGATGGCGAGACAGTGAGCCAGGCCATCGAAGCGCTGTCGGACACCCAGGCGGAGCTGGATCGGGCCATGGAGCGGTGGATGGAGCTGGAGGCGATGGCGGAAGGCAGTGGCTGAAGGCGTGGCAGAGTACCTGCTCACCGCCCGCCGTGGGCGGGCGGTGAGTGCGGGGCATCGGCCTCACTCTTCGGTTTCACCATCCTTGCCGACGCGGACCGCCAGTACGTCGCACTCGGCGCCGTGCAGTACGCCGGTCGATGTCGAGCCCAGCAGCAGGGCGAAGCCGTGGCGGCCGTGGGAACCCACGACGATCAGGTCCACGTCGTGCTCCTTGGCGAAGCGCTGGATCTCCGTGTCCGGCATTCCGACCACGATATGCTGATCCTCCCGCGGAATGTCGTAAGGGTCCGAGATATCGGCCAGGCGCTGTGTCGCATGTTCGTCGAGCTGGTCCTGAATGCTCGTCAAGTCCATGGGGATGTCGCCACCATAGGCAAATCCCAAAGGCTCCAGCGTGTGGATGATCGAGAGCTTGGCCTGGTTGCGGCGCGCGATGGGAATCGCTCGTTCCAGGACCTTGTGCGAATCCTTGGTCAGATCCACGGCAACCAGCACGTGATGGTATTCGTTGCTCATCGGGTAATCCCCCGTCCGGCGAATGAACATGGATAACTGTAAGCGCGGCCAATGAACGGCACAACGCTATTTTCGGCAACGACCTGCGGTCAGGCGCCGCAGCCGATCATCAGGCATGTGTTCACGCGACGCAACGTGATGTCACCGCCAAGGCACGATGCATCGTTTCATGTCCGGATCTATAGCGATCACCAAGAAGCCGAGCGCGGAATATAGGAGAATTTATGGCGGTACTGGGGTTTCTGTTGATTGCGATACTACTGATGCTCTCGCCAATGGTGTGGCTGCGGCCTAGTCGTGGCGAGACGCTACGTGGCCAGTTGCGTCGGTACGTCAAGGCCAATGGCGGGGAGTTGAACTTCACCAAGGCGCCGCTGGCACTGCCGAATGTCGCCCTGACGGGGTATCGACTGCGCTACCCGGGCACGGCGTCCGGTAGCGACTTCACGCTGATACGCAACGACGTCGCCAGTGACGCACTGGAGGCGGCAACGGGTCAGTGGCGGTGGCGCCAGGCACCGCTACCGCCGTTGGACGCCGAGCGGTTGCGGTCTCTCGAGCAGTGGCTGGATGCCTTGCCGAAGGATGCGCTGATCGTCGAATCCGGTAAGCACACGATGTGCGTCTGGTGGCAGGAGGCGATGAGCCTGGAGGATTTTCAGCAGGATTGGGCAAACTGGCTGGCCATGCGGGACAGGCTGGCCGGAAGCGGGAAAAAGGCCGAAGTTCCCACCAGGCCGCTATGACGGGCGGCGCCACCCTCCCTGGTGGCATCGCGGTGTCGCGGCGGGTGGGCCGTCTCAGCGCCGGTATCGGGTCGTCAGCTGGCCTTGGCCTGCTCGGATTGGCGTTGCAGCTCCAGACCATTCTTCTCGATGCGGTCCAGCATGCCCTCGAAGATGTCGATCTCGTCCGGCGTGAAGCCACCCAGCATCTCGTCTCGCACCTCGTTGACGATCTTCTCGATCTTTTCCAGGAGCGGTGTCGCCTCGTGGGTCAGGTGCAGCCGTTTGGTGCGTCGGTCCTCGGCGCATGGGCGACGCTCGATCAGGTTCTGCTCAGCGAGCTGGTCCAGCGTCCGCACCAGCGAGGGGGCTTCCACGCCGATGGCTCGCGCCAGGTCGCACTGGGCCTGGCCTCCGCCCATGTTGCGCAGATTCCAGAGTGTCACCCAGCGTGTCTGAGTCAAACCCAGCGGTGCCAGGCGTTCATCGATGACGGCTCGCCAGAGTCGCGGCAAACGTGCCAATTTAGAGCCGATATGCTGTGCCATAGCGGATTACCTGAATCGTGAACGTCCTAACATTCTCCAAAGCGCCGCAGGATAATGCAAGCCACAATGATTGGCGATTAGTCGTCCTATTCAACATTCTTCCCTAATACATGACGAATATTCCATCCGGGGATGCCTGGTGGGCGCTGAATCCTGCCATCGGCGACCGTCGCGTCGTCATTCGCGGCCACCGTGAACCGCACGCTGCCGATACGCTGTCCGGTCTGCGTGATGACGTCCACCTGCCAGCGCCCTTCCGGTTCGCCGGAGAAATTCTGCTTGTGCGTCCAGGCCCGGTAGCCCTGATCGCGTCCGCCATGAATGACCAGCGCAATGCGCTCCACGACGTTACCGTCGTGACGCCAGACGTGATAGATCTTCTCGCGCAGCCCACGGGGGGCCCGTATCGCCGTGTAAACGTAGAGTCCTCGCGACCGAAGCGCCTGGGGCGTCAGCACCATGCTGCCGCTGGGCTCTCGGGCCGCCGTGTCGAAGCCGGGGGAGAGCGCGCTGCCGGATAGCCACAACGTCGCCGGCGGTATCCAGGTGCGCCCGGTCCAGGCGATGCCGCCCAGAATGATC
The DNA here is from genome assembly GCF_982684285.1 of Salinicola sp. NCBI lineage: Bacteria > Pseudomonadati > Pseudomonadota > Gammaproteobacteria > Oceanospirillales > Halomonadaceae > Salinicola > Salinicola sp. The sequence continues at coordinate 6,218 of NZ_CEXLVS010000122.1, forward strand.
AGCAGCCCCACCATGGCAAGCCAGCGAGTGACGCCGCCAGATCCCAGGAGTCCCAGGACGCTGGGCAGACTGAAGAACATCATTGCCAGGATCGACAGCACCAGGCTCTCGCCGGTGGTCAGGCTCAGCATGATCGGGAGCGTGACCAGCATCACCACGAACACGCACAGCGAGTGGAGCAGGAAGTAGAGCCAGCGGTGGCGGTTGGAGAGTCCGAAGTACAGCGGGTCCAGAATGGCGAGAATCGAACAGGCGATCAGTAGCCCGGTGAACACCGCCTGACCGCTGGTCCAGATGGTGGTGGCGAGGAAAAACGGCAGGCAGAAGAACAGTGTCTCCTGATGCACCATCTGCGCGATGAAAGTCGCCGCCGCGCGAGGTAGCGCCGCGTTGCGTCCCCGCCGCGACAACCATTTGCTGGCAACGCTCTCGATGATCAACAGCGCCCAGGTCAGCACCAGACCCAGCGCCAGCACGCCACCCAGCCACTGCTGTCGATTGACCAGGAAAAAGCCGAGCAGTCCCAGCACGAACGCGATGGGAGGCCAGGCCCAGTGGTAACGGCGTAAACGAGTGACAAGTGGTTCCAGCCGAGCCAGTATCGGGGGCGTCACGGTTTCTTTCACGGCCACGGTCCGGGCTCCTTCGAATCGACTCACGGGGGGGACGCACGGTCGGTTATCCGGATGAGGAGCACCGACCGGTCGACGGGCGGAACATTCTAGCGGTTGGGGATCCATTTTGCGCGAAAGCGGCGGACGTGGATTTCTGGCGCCGGCCAGACCCTCGCTATCGTCAAAGGGTGAAGACGGTGGTGCGAGACTTTGGTTGAGCTTGACGACCCTTGTCGCGCGGCTCAAGCTCTCGATATTCAAACAGTCGTATGATTCGCCCCGTCGTCGATGGCGAGGGGCCTTTTCGCAGTCATGGCACGGAGATTTCCCATGCTCTATCAAGGCGATGCCATCCGGGTCGAGGTCCAGGACGGCGGTATAGCGCTGCTGACGTTCGACCTCAAGGATGAAGCGATCAACAAGCTGTCGTCTGCGGTCATTGGCGAGTTGTCGCTGGCCGTCGACGCCCTGGAAGCCGAGACCGGCCTGAAGGGGCTGATTGTCGCCAGCGCCAAGGACGTATTCATCGTCGGCGCGGACATCACCGAGTTTCATGCCATGTTCGCCAGGGACGAGTCGTTCCTGGTCGACATGAACACGCGCATCCACGCACTTTTCAACCGTATCGAGGACCTGCCTTTTCCGACCGTCACGGCGCTCAACGGCCTGGCGCTGGGCGGTGGCTGCGAGCTCAGCCTGACCACCGATTTCCGCGTCATGGCGGAAACCGCGCAGATCGGGCTGCCCGAGACCAAGCTGGGCATCGTGCCGGGGTGGGGTGGCTGCGTCCGCCTGCCGCGTCTGATCGGTGCCGACAATGCCATCGAGTGGATCGCTGGTGGCTCGCAGAACGATGCGGAGACGGCCTTCAAGGTGGGCGCCGTCGACGACGTCGTGCCTCAGGACAGGCTGATGGCTGCAGCCCGGGACATACTCGACAAGGCCAACGCCGGTGATTTCGACTACCGCGCGCGTCGCACCGAGAAGGGGTCGCCACTCAAGCTCAACGCGGTCGAGCAGATGATGGCGTTCGAGACCGCCAAGGGCTACGTCGCCGGCAAGGCGGGGCCGCACTACCCGGCACCGATCGAGGCGATCCGCGTCATCCAGAAAGGGGCGGGCGAGGGCCGCGAGCGAGCGCAGGCGATCGAGGCCCAGGCGTTCGCGAAGCTCGCCAAGACCGACGTCTGCTACAACCTCGTCGGCCTGTTCATGAACGATCAGGCGGTCAAGAAGAAGGCCAAGCAGTACGAGAAGAGTGCCGGAACGGTCGCCCAGGCCGCCGTGCTCGGCGCGGGCATCATGGGAGGCGGGATCGCCTACCAGAGCGCCTACAAGGGCACGCCGATCCTGATGAAGGACATCAAGCCGGAGGCGATCGAGCTGGGTCTGAAGGAGGCTCGCAAACTGCTGACCAAGCAGCTCGAGCGCGGCAAGCTCAGTCAGTCCAAGCTGGCGGAGGTGCTGAGCAACATTCGCCCGACCCTCTCCTACGGCGATTTCGATCACGTCGATCTGGTGGTCGAGGCGGTGGTCGAGAACCCCAGGATCAAGTCCGCCGTGCTGGTCGAGGTCGAGGCCAGCGTCTCGGAAGATACCATCCTTGCCTCGAACACCTCGACGATCTCCATCGATCGGCTGGCGGCCGACCTCGAGCGGCCGGAAAACTTCTGCGGCATGCACTTCTTCAATCCGGTGCACCGGATGCCGCTGGTCGAAGTCATTCGCGGCGCCAGGACCTCCGACGCCGCGGTCGCCGCGACGGTCGCCTACGCCCGCCAGATGGGAAAGACGCCGATCGTGGTCAACGACTGCCCCGGCTTCCTGGTCAACCGTGTGCTGTTTCCCTACTTCGGTGGCTTCAGCGGCCTGGTCGAGCACGGGGTGGACTTCGAGCGCGCCGACAAGATCATGGAGCGCTTCGGCTGGCCGATGGGCCCCGCCTACCTGCTTGATGTGGTGGGTATCGACACGGCCGTTCACGCCAGCGAAGTGATGGCGGAAGGTTTCCCGGATCGCATGGCCCACGATGGCAAGTCGGCGATTCAGGTCATGCTCGACAACCAGCGCCTGGGCCAGAAGAACGGTAAGGGCTTCTACGTATACGAGGAAGACAAGAAGGGCAAGCCGAAGAAAGTCCACGACGACGAGGCGCACCGACTGGTGGCCGGGGTCGCCCGTGAAACGCGTGAGCTCTCCGACGACGAGATCATTGCACGCATGATGGTGCCGCTCTGCATGGAGACGGTGCGCTGTCTCGAAGACGGTATCGTCGGGTCGCCCGCCGAGGCGGACATGGCGCTGATCTACGGTATCGGCTTCCCGCCGTTCCGCGGTGGCGCGCTGCGCTACATCGACGCGATGGGCGTGGCCGAGTTCGTGGCGATGGCCGACCGGCTCGCCGATGAGCTCGGTGCGTTGTATGCACCGACGGCCCGGCTCAGGGAGATGGCCGCCAGCGGCGAGCGTTTCTACCCTGACGCCAGCGATCGCTGAACCCACCACCAATCGGAGTCACAGTCATGAGTTTGAACGCTAGAGATGCCGTGGTGGTCGATGCCGTGCGCTCGCCCATGGCCAAGGCCAGGAACGGCGCCTTTCGTCACGTCCGCGCCGAGAACCTCTCCGCCGCGGTGATGCAGGCGCTGTTCACCCGCAACGACAAGCTCGACCCCGCGGGCGTCGACGACATCCTCTGGGGCTGCGTCAACCAGACCCTCGAGCAGTCGATGAACGTTGCGCGCAACGCCGCCATCCTGACCGGCATTCCCCGCTCGGTGCCGGCACAGACCATCAACCGCCTGTGCGGCTCGTCGATGAGCGCGTTGCATATCGCGGTGGCCAATATCCGTGCCGACATGGGCGATTGCTACCTGATCGGTGGCGTCGAGCACATGGAACACGTGCCGATGACCCACGGCGTCGACGTCAATCCGGCGGCCAGCAAGACGACCGCCAAGGCGGCGATGATGATGGGGTTGACCGCCGAGCTGCTGGGCAAGATGCACGGCGTTACCCGCGAACAGCAGGATCAGTTCGGGTTGCGCTCCCATCAGCGCGCCAGCGAGGCCAATCGCCTGGGCTATTTCGACAACGAGATCGTGCCGATCGAAGGTCACGATTCGCAGGGCTACCGTAGCTTGATCAGACACGACGAAGTCGTGCGAGAGGACGCCACGCTGGAGCAGATGGCTTCGCTCAAGCCAGCATTCGATCCCAAGAATGGCACCGTCACCGCGGGCACGTCTTCGGCGCTCTCGGTCGGCGCTTCGGCGCTGATGGTGATGAGCTACGAGCGGGCCAAATCGCTGGGGCTGAAGCCTCTCGCCAAGGTGGTATCGACCGGCGTGGCCGGATGCGATGCCTCGATCATGGGCTACGGCCCGGTGCCGGCGTCACAGAAGGCGCTCAAGGCCGCCGGGCTCCAGATCGGCGATATTCAGACGGTCGAGCTCAACGAGGCCTTTGCTGCCCAGTCCATCCCGGTACTCAAGGATCTCGAGCTGCTCGATCGGCTCGACGACGCCGTCAACCTGCACGGTGGCGCGATTGCCCTCGGCCATCCGCTGGGCTGTTCCGGGGCGCGTATCTGCACGACCTTGCTCAACGTGATGCGCCAGCAGGACACCACGCTAGGTCTGGCCACCATGTGCATCGGCATGGGGCAGGGCGTCGCCACGGTATTCGAGCGCGTGTAAGGTTCGAATCCGCGATCAGGGGGCCCAACCGACGACTGCCGCCTCGCCTGTGCGAGGCGGCTTTTTTTCGTCGGCTGCAACCAGCGACTCAGGCGCGAAACTGCAGTCGGCTGTCGGCGATCCGTCCCGTGGCACCATAGCGCCAAGGCAGGTTATCACGACCGTGGCCGATGGGGAGACCGGCGTAGAGCGGCAGGCCCCGGGGTGTCAGCCACGCTTCGAACAGCGTCTCTATTTTCAGGTCCCCGTAGGGTACGCAGTTGTCGAAAGTACCGATGCAGACGGCAGCCGCCTCATCCAGCGCGCCGGAGTAGGCCAGTTGCCAGAGATCGCGCTCGAGCCGGTAGTAGGGCTCGCCGACGTCCTCCAGAATCACGATGGCGCCTGGCGGTGCTTGGAACTCCAAGGGGGTGCCGGCAACGCTGGCCAGGGTCGAGAGATTGCCTCCGACCAGCGGCCCTTCGATGGTGGCGGAGGCGGTTGCCGTGATGGGCGTCAAGGTCACGCTCTCGGCAGGTCGGCCCTCGAGGAGTGCGAGCAGCGCGCCGAAGTCGCGATGGCTGGCGGCACGCAGGGCAGGATCATCGGCCGTGAGCTTCACGCCTTCCTTCATTACCGGGCCGTGGATCGCCGGCAGCCCATGGCGGTGGCACTGATCCAGCAGCACACTGAGGTCGGAGTAACCGATCAGCGGTTTGGACGGCAGCCGCTGCCAGTCGATCTCGGTGGCCAGGTGCGCGCAGCCGTAGCCGCCGCGAACGGCCCACACGGCATCGGTGTCGGGATCGGCGTAGGCCTCGTGGAGCGTCTTCAGGCGATGGTCGACATCGCCGGCCAGATAGCGATGCCGCTTCTGCAGCTGGGCGGGAAAACGCACCTCGATGCCGAACCGCTGCAAGGCTTCCGCGGCCTGGTCCAGTATCTCGGGGCGGGTGAACGATGCAGGGGCTATCAGGCTGAACGTCGTTGACATGGGAGGCGTCGTCGCAGGCTCGTCGAGAGGGAAAATGGAGTCCGATACGTTACGTCAGTGCCGCCTGTGGCGCTACCGGCTCGACCTCCTGCACCGAGTCCGCCTAGGTCACGATGCCGGTCAGGGCGAGGCAGAACGCCTCGAACCAGAGCGGGGCGGCGCTGTTCCGTGTCAAGGCTGCTCCCCCAGGCGCTCGATCAACTGAGCCATCTCCATGGGGCGGCCCAGGAAGTAGCCCTGGTACTGCCTGACGCCCAGGGTTTGCAGCAGATGCCACTGCTCCTCGGTTTCCACGCCCTCGGCGACGGTGTCCATGCCGAGCAGGTTGCACAGGCCGACGATGCCCGCCAGCAGGTGGCGTGAACGTTGGTCCGTCTCCAGGTCATGCATGAAACTGCGATCGATCTTGATGGTGTCGAAGGGAAGCCGCTTGAGATAGCCCAGCGAGGAGTAGCCGGCGCCGAAGTCGTCCATCGCCACCCGGAAACCCTGGCGCCTGAGATGCTCGATCCTGGCTTCCGGCGCCTGCGTGTTCTCCAGGAAGACGGACTCCGTCACCTCCAGCTCGATCTGGTCG
>NZ_CEXLVS010000123.1:0-12069 GCF_982684285.1 Salinicola sp.
GCAAGGTCCCGCGCAAGCAGCGCCGCGAAGCGGTCGACCGGGTCGCCAAGCTGCTGCAGATCGAGAACCTGCTCGACCGCAAGCCAGGCCAGCTCTCCGGCGGCCAGCGCCAGCGCGTGGCGATGGGGCGGGCGCTGGTGCGCGATCCGCAGCTGTTCCTGTTCGACGAACCGCTGTCGAACCTGGATGCCAAGCTGCGCGTCGACATGCGCACCGAGATCAAGCAGCTCCACCAGCGCCTCGGCACCACCATCGTCTACGTCACCCACGCCCAGATCGAGGCGATGACGCTGGCGTCGAGAATCGCCGTCATGCGCGGTGGCGAGCTGCAGCAGCTGGGCACGCCGCAGGCGGTCTACGACGATCCCAACAACCTGTTCGTCGCCGGTTTCATGGGCTCGCCGTCGATGAACCTGGTCAAGGCGCGAATCGTCGAGCAGGGTGGGCTGCCGGTTGCCCAGGTGGCGACGGACGATTCCATCCTGACGCTGCCTGTCGTGCGCGACCGTGACGCACTGCGCGACTGGTGCGACCGCGACGTCATCCTGGGCCTTCGGCCCGAGGCGATCACCGACCCGGCCAGTGCCAATCATGGCGAAGGCAACATCCACGAAGCGGAACTGCCGGTCGCGCTGGTCGAGCCGACCGGGGCGGATCTCTACGTGGTGACGACGCTGGGCGGGACCCACGTCAATGCCCGCATGCGCCCCGGCACGCCGCTACGCTCGGGTGAGCGAACCCGGTTTGCCTTCGACGTCTCGCGCATGGTGGTGTTCGATCCCGGCTCCGAGCAGCGCATTCGCGACGAGCGCACCGCGGAGACCACGCCGCTCGAGGAGACGGCCTGACGGGAGGAGGAGGGCGCCGAGCGCCGCTCAGCGCTGCAGGGCGACGAACTCGCGGATGCCCTCGGCCAGGCGCCGCCCTTGGCGCTCCAGCGCTTCGCCTTCGGCCATGCCGACGCCGAGTATCAAACCGCGTCGAGGATCCCCCGGCCCACAGACCCGGCTCAGCGGCCGGGCCACCAGGTGATGCCGATTCAGTAGATGCTGCGACAGGCGCTCGTCGTCGAGGGTCGGAGCCAGCGACAGACTCAGGCTGATATTGCCGGCCGGAGGCGAGATATCGGCGACGCCTGGGGTGCCGACCAGCAGCTCGTGCAGTCGCTGCTGGCGCTCCAGGTAGGCTTGCGCCATGCGCCGACACCAGCGGTCGAGATCGCCATCGTCGATGAACGCGGCGAGTACCGCCTGATCGAGCAGGCGGCCTTCGCGAAAGACACCGGTGCGCACCCGGTTGATGGCGGTACTGAGCCCCCTCGGCACGATCAGGTACCCCAGACGCAATCCCGGAAACATCAGCTTGGAGAACGAGCCGATCAGGATCTGGTTGCCGGTTTCCGGGTCGAACGCCAGCTCACGATGATCGCCGTCGCCGAACTCGTAGTCATCCTCCAGGATCCAGTCCGGTTCGAGAGCATCGATCAATTCTTGTTTGTGAGCACTTACCGATGCCACACCCAACGGATAATGGTGGGTGCCGGTGAAGTAGAGCAGTCTGGGGCGTGGCCGAGGCAGGGCGCCGACATAGCCGTGACGCGGCTCCCAGATGGCGTGGTCTATCTCGAGGCCGCCGGCCTGGAAGACGTTGCGCGCACCCCAGTAGAACGGCGAATCCATGACCGCGCGATCGCCGTCATCGGCCAGCGTCAGCGCGCATAGCTGCAAGCCGTGATGGGCGCCCTCGGTGATGACGATCTGGTCCAGCCCACAGTCGATGCCTCGCCACCGGGCGAGATAGCCGGCGATGGCACGTTTCAAGGGGCCGTAGCCGCCCGAGGCGTAGGAGAGCAGCAGCGTGTTGTGGGGGACGGTGATCCGGGAGTAGAGCTGGCGCCAGCGGGCGAGGGGGAAGAGCGCGATATCGGGAACGCCTGGCACGAAGGCACCGCTCTGTAGCGGGCTGGCCCCCACATCATGCAGCAACTCGCCGGCGCGGTGGGAAATCGGCCCGATCTCGGCAACCCGTCGCCCCCGCCCGGGTGAGTGCTTGCATACCCAGGTGCCCTTGCCGTGGTCGGTCACCAGATGCCCCTGGCGGATCAGATTCTCGATGACGCCCGCCAGCGTGTTGCGGGCCATGCCGAGCGCGCCACACAGCGTGCGATGCCCGGGCAGCCGCTGGCCGTCCTGCCACCGCTGCTCGATCAGCGTCAGCAGGGTTTGCTCGAGACGGCAGTACTTGGTCAGATGGTCGGGCTGGGCCAGGTAGCTTTGCCGGATATGGTCCAGCGCCTGACGACGGTCGTCCATGGCCTACCTCACGAGAGACGCGGAAACGTCCGCGGATTATGGGGGGAGAGCCCCATGTGGTCCACCGCCATCGGGAAGTGGTCTAGTCCCGGTCACGCATCGGGGTGATAGCGTGGCGTCAGGGCCGACTCCCGCGGTCGACCGACCCCGGGGTTCGGCCTATCAAAAACAACCTGAAGAGACCCACTCATGTCGAACGCTTCTCAACCCCCGGAGCTCGTGCGAGTCCTCGCACGGGCCGATGTCCTAGCCCTGGCTTTCGGCGCCATGATCGGTTGGGGCTGGATAGTCCTCACCGGTAGCGCCATCCTCGATGGCGGTAGCGTGGGCGCGATACTCGCGTTCGTCATCGGCGGCATCGCGGTGCTGCTGGTGGGGCTGACCTATGCCGAGCTGGCGTCGGCGATGCCCCAGGTCGGCGGCGAGCATGTCTACAGCTATCGCGCGCTCGGCCATTTCGCCTCGTTCGTCTGCACCTGGAGCATCGTGCTGGGGTACGTCAGCGTGGCGTCGTTCGAGGCGGTGGCGCTGCCGACGGTCGTCGAGCACCTGTTCCCCGGCTATGCCGTGGGCGACCTGTGGACCGTCGCCGGCTGGGACGTCAAGGCGACCTGGGTCGCGGTGGGCGTGCTCGGTTCGCTGGTGATGATGGCCGTCAACTACGTGGGGATCTCCACCGCTGCGCTGCTGCAGAAGGTCGTCACCGGGCTGATCCTGGTGGCGGGGGTGATGTTCGTGACCGGATCGCTGTTCACCGGCGACGGCGGCAACATGCAGCCGCTGTTCGCCAGCGGTGAACACGGCGCCGTCGGCGGCATCGTGGCGGTACTGGTGCTGGTCCCGTTCCTGTTCGTCGGTTTCGACGTGATTCCCCAGGCGGCCGAAGAGATCAACCTGCCATTCCGCGATATCGGCAAGGTGCTGGTGCTCTCGGTCATCATGGCGGTGTGCTGGTATACCCTGATCATTCTCGGCACCAGCCTGATGCTCGACAACGAGGCGCTGCAGGGCAGTTCGCTCAGCGTCCCGGACGCGATGACGGCGGTGTTCGATGGGGCCTGGGCGGGCAATCTGATGGTGCTGGCGGGCATCGCCGGGATCATCACCAGTTGGAACGCGTTCTACATCGGCGGCTCGCGGGCGATCTATGCCCTGGCGCACTCCGGCATGCTGCCCGCCTTCCTGGGCAAGCTGCATCCACGCTACAAGACCCCCACCAACGCGATCATCCTGATCGGCGTGCTCTCCACCGCGGCGCCGTTCTTCGGACGTCCGGCGCTGGTCTGGCTGGTCGATGCCGGCGGGCTGGGCATCGTGCTCGCCTATCTGTTCGTGGCGCTGTCGTTCGTCATCCTGCGCTATCGCGAACCCGACATGCCGCGCCCCTATCATGTCGGTGCCGGCAAGCTCGTCGGTGTGCTGGCGGTGCTGCTGTCACTGGGCATGACCTGTCTCTACCTGCCCGGCAGCCCGTCGGCGCTGACTTCCATCGAGTGGTCCATCTTCGGCGGCTGGATGATCGCCGGATTGGCACTGTACGGATGGGCCCGGCGGCACTACGGTCGAGAGATGGGCGATCGCCTCATTCGGGCAGCCTACGATAAAGCCTGATCCCGATTTCATGGCGCGCCGCCTGCCGAAACCGACGACGACGCGCGATTCACGTTAGCGGCACCCGATGCCGTGTCAGGAGGAGTGTTCCATGGCTAATGCATCCATGACCAATGCAGAACTCAACGAACTCAAGCAGCGCTACGTGGCCAGCGGTGCGGCCAGCCCGGCGGTCGAGTTCGCCGCGCGGGCGGAGAACGCCGAGCTCTGGGACGAGGATGGCAAGCGCTTCATCGATTTCGCCGGCGGTATCGGCGTGCTCAACATCGGTCACCGCCACCCCAAGGTGGTCGAGGCGGTCAAGGCCCAGCTCGACAAGGTGATGCACACCTGCCAGACGGTCATGCCCTACGAGGGCTACGTGCGGGTGGCGCAGAAGCTCAGCGAGGTGACGCCGGTGCGCGGCCACGCCAAGGTGATGCTGGCCAACTCCGGTGCCGAGGCGCTGGAAAATGCGGTCAAGGTGGCCCGTGCCGCCACCGGGCGCTCCAGCGTGATCTGTTTCACCGGCGGCTATCACGGCCGCACCTTCATGACCATGGCGATGAACGGCAAGGTCGCACCGTACCGCACCGACTTCGGCCCGATGCCCGGTCAGGTCTATCGTGCGCCCTACCCGGTGCCCTCCATCGGGGTCAGCGAGGAAGAGGCCCTGCGCCATCTCAAGATGACGCTGAAGACCGATGCCAACCCCAGTGACACCGCGGCGATCGTGATCGAGCCGGTGCTGGGTGAGGGCGGTTTCCATGCGGCGCCGGCAAGCTTCCTGAAAGCGCTTCGCGAGATCTGCGACGAGCACGGCATTCTGCTGATCGTCGACGAAGTGCAGTCCGGCTTCGGCCGAACCGGCAAGCTTTTCGCCATCGAGCACAGCGGCGTCGAGCCGGACATCATCACCATGGCCAAGAGCATGGCCGACGGCATGCCGATCTCGGCGGTGGTGGGAACCGACAAGGTGATGGACGCCTCCGGCGGCAATTCGCTGGGCGGCACCTACACCGGTAGCCCCGTCTCCTGCGCCGCGGTACTGGCCGTGCTGGAGGTGTTCGAGGAAGAGCGCATCCTGGAAAAGAGCCAGGCGCTGGGCGAGAAGCTCCGGGTGCGCTTCGACAAGTGGCAGCAGGATTACGCCGGCGTCGCCAACGTGCGCAACCTGGGCGCCATGGCGGCCTTCGATCTGGTCACCGACAAGAAGAGCGGCGTGCCCAATGCCGAGCTGGCGGGCAAGCTCTGCAAGACCGCTCGCGAGCGCGGCCTGATCCTGCTCTCCTGTGGCCTCTATGCCAACACCATCCGTTTCCTGATGCCGGTCACCATCAGCGACGAAGTGCTGGAGGAGGGTCTCGACCTGATCGAAGCGATGCTGAGCGAATTCGGCGCCTGAGCTGAATGATCCCTGCCCCGCGGGGCGGGGCGGATACGCCGAAAAGAAGCCGACGCTGCGGTTGCAGCGTCGGCTTTTTCGTTTTTCGCTTCCATTGAAGTTAGTGCTTACTTACGATTCGCGTCGGCCAATCGCTGCATATCGATATGGGGGATGCCGTCCTCCACATAGATCTCGCCGACCGGCTCGAACCCGTGACGACCGTAGTAGGCTTGTAGATGTGCCTGGGCGGATAGCCGGGCGTGGCGACCCGGCCACAGCGATTCGATTCGCGTCAGCGCGGCTCGCAGCAGGTCGTGGCCCAGGCCGCCACCGCGGTGGGCGGGGTGGATGACGACGCGACCGATGGAGACCGCTTGGTTGACTGGATCGGGTGCCAGCAGGCGCAGGGTGGCCGCGAGCCGACCCGCCGCCAGGACCTGCAAGTGGTGCGTCGATGCCGCCAGATCGTGGCCGTCCAGCTCCTGATAGGCGCACTGCTGTTCGACCACGAACACGGCCTCGCGCAGCGACAGCAGGGTGTACAGCCTGCCAGGGTCCAGCTCCGGCCCGGTCTGCCATATCCACTCGTATGATGTCATCTGTCCCTTTCCTCGCGGCCGTTCAGCCATCATGATCGATGGCACTTCGGCTGGCATATTACGCAGCGTGCCACGGAATGTCAGTGGCGACGGTGACAGGAGAGAGGGCATGAGCAACCTGGCGATCGATTACGACGATGTGGTGGCGGCACACCGGCGGCTGGCGGGCGTCGCCCACCACACCCCCGTGCTGCGTTCGACGACGGCCGATGAGCGCAGCGGCGCATCGCTTCATTTCAAGGCGGAACATCTCCAGCGCATCGGCGCCTTCAAGTTTCGTGGTGGCTACAATGCCATCAGCCAGTTCGACCGCGACCAGAAGGCGGCGGGGGTGATCGCCTTCTCCTCGGGCAACCATGCCCAGGCGATTGCGCTCTCGGCCAGGCTGCACGGCATTCGCGCGGTCATCGTGATGCCGGAGGACGCACCCGCGATCAAGATCGCGGCCACGCGGGGCTACGGTGCCGAAGTGGTGCTCTACGATCGCTATACCCAGGATCGCGAGGCGCTGGGCCGGGAACTGGCCGAGGCCGAGGGCTTGACGCTGATCCCGCCGTTCAACCACCCCCATGTGATGGCAGGGCAGGGAACCGCCGCCAAGGAGCTGTTCGATGATGTCGGTGAGCTGGATACGTTGATCGTGCCGCTGGGCGGCGGCGGGCTGTTGTCCGGCTGTGCCACGGTCGCCAGGGCGCGCTATCCGAGCTGCCGGATCATCGGGGTCGAGCCGGAAGCCGGCAACGACGCCCAGCGAAGCCTGGCCAGTGGCGAGATCGTCTCGATTGCCACCCCGCGCACCATCGCCGATGGCGCCCAGACCCAGGCGTTGGGCAGCCTGACGTTCCCGGTGCTGCAGCAGTGCGTCGACGAGATCGTCACCGTCACCGACGCCGAGCTGGTCGACACGATGGGCTTCCTGGCCGGTCGCATGAAACAGTTCGTCGAGCCGACCGGCTGCCTGGCGGCTGCGGCGGCCTTCGGTGGCCGGATGCGGATAGCGGGTCAGCGTGTCGGGATCGTGCTCTCCGGAGGCAACATCGACCTGCACCGGTTTGCTGAGCTGATTCCGTCGGCCCGCCACTAATCCGTCTGTCCGGGGCGAATCAAAGTTGCGGCGAAAGCTCTCGCAACAGCGATCGGGTGATCTCCTGCCACTCGTCATCGAGACTCTGGTCCGGCACCTGGCGCCCCGCCTGCCGATACCAGTAACCGGCGTTGGCGACATCGCCTTCCCAGCGGTGAAGATAGGCGTGCACCCAGGCTGCGCGGGAGCCGGAGGCGGAGTCCACCTGATCGTGTGCCTTGGACCACTCGGACTTGCCGGCCCACCACAGGGCGCGAAGCTCGCGACCCAGATCGGGGGGTGGGGACGGTCGATCGAGACTGCCCAGGAAGGTCGTCATGTTGGTCATGGCGTGTCCTCGCTTTAGCCTGTCCGTGTATCTCACTGTAATCGAGCGAAGATCGGCCCGATACAACGTGGATCAAGCCGGCGCCCGCGAACCGGACGTATCGAAGGGGCTCGTCGGTGCGCCGGGGGGCTGCCGATCGTCGCGAACAGAAGGTGGGAGGACGCCAGGCAGGGGCGGGAAGGCGGCGGAACGAGCGCGACGAGGTCTCCGGTTCGTCGTCTGTCCAGTCACGGCGCCGGGGCCCTTGCGGACCCCGGCACCCATCGGTCGATCTAGGCTCTGTACGAAAACTGTCTGCGCTCGGCAATACGGCGTTAAAAATCGGCTCAAGATGCTCATTTACACCCCGTAAACTGGAGCGCCAGCCCGGTCCTCTTTCGCCGATTTTTGCCTTGTCTTGCCTTCGCTCGCCGACTTTTCGTACAAACCCTAGAAGAAACCCATGGGGTTGATGTCGTAGCTGATCAGCAGGTTCTTGGTCTGCTGATAGTGCTCCAACGCCATCTTGTGGGTTTCCCGACCCACACCGGACTTCTTGTAGCCGCCGAAGGCGGCGTGGGCCGGATACTGGTGGTAGCAGTTGGTCCAGACGCGACCGGCCTGGATGCCGCGGCCCATGCGATAGGCGCGGTTGATATCGCGGGTCCAGACACCGGCGCCCAGTCCGAATTCGGTGTCATTGGCAATGGCCAGGGCTTCTTCCTCGTCCTTGAAGGTCGTGACCGAGACCACCGGGCCGAAGATCTCCTCCTGGAACACGCGCATCTTGTTGTTGCCCTTCAGCAGCGTGGGCTGGATGTAATAACCCCGGGAGAGGTCGTCGCCCAGCGATTCCCGCTCGCCGCCGGACAGGAACTCCGCACCTTCATCCCGCGCCACATCCATGTAAGACATGATCTTGTCGAACTGCTCCTGCGAAGCCTGGGCGCCGACCTGGGTCTCGGTATCGAGGGGGTGGCCGCGCTTGATCTTCTTGACCCGCTCGAGGACCTTGGCCATGAACTCGTCGTAGATGCTCTCCTGGACCAGGGCGCGGGAAGGGCAGGTGCAGACCTCGCCCTGGTTGAGGAAGCCCATCACCAGGCCTTCGGCGCACTTATCGATGAACGCCGGTTCGGCGGACATGACGTCCTCGAAGTAGATGTTCGGGGACTTGCCGCCCAGCTCCACCGTGGAGGGGATGATGTTCTCGGCGGCACATTTCATGATGTGCGAGCCGATGGGCGTCGAGCCGGTGAAGGCGATCTTGGCGATACGCTTGCTGGTGGCCAGTGCCTGGCCGGCTTCCTCGCCGTAGCCGTTGACGATATTGATGACGCCCTTCGGCAGGAGATCATGGATGATCTCGATGACCTTGAAGATCGAGACCGGGGTCTGCTCGGCGGGCTTGAGCACGACACAGTTGCCGGCGGCCAGCGCGGGTGCCAGCTTCCAGGTGGCCATCAGGATCGGGAAGTTCCAGGGAATGATCTGACCGACGACACCCAGGGGCTCGTGGAAGTGGTAGGAAGCCGTGTTGTCGTCGATCTCGGCGGTGGTCCCTTCCTGGGCCCGAATGCAGCCGGCGAAATAGCGGAAATGGTCGATCGCCAGCGGGATGTCGGCTGCCAGCGTCTCGCGCACGGCCTTGCCGTTGTCCCAGGTCTCGGCGACCGCCAGCATCTCCAGATTCTGCTCCATGCGGTCGGCGATCTTCAAAAGCAGCGTCGAGCGCTCCTGGACGGACGTCTTTCCCCAGGCCGGCGCGGCCTTGTGGGCGGCGTCCAGCGCAGTGTCGATATCCTTCTGGCTGGACCGGGCGACTTCACAGAAGACTTCCCCGGTAACCGGGGTGATATTCTCGAAGTATCGCCCTTCGGCCGGCGGTATCCACTCACCGCCGATGTAGTTCTCGTACCGCTTCTCGAAGCCAACGATGGCATCGGATGTATTGGGGTTGGCGTAGCGCATGATGAGCGTCTCCGGTTGGTGGCAGCGACCTCTGGCTTTCCCTCCCAATCTGCGCTCTCCACTACATTCATGCCATTACGCTTTAGGCGACTCTCGCCGCCCCCCGGAGGCGGCGGTGGGTTCGACCAATGGCCAACGGTCAGGAAATACGCTGGTGGTACCATGGACCGTGTGGTTCAGCGACCTAAAGGAGGGTCTGACCATGTTCCAGACTCAGCAAGAGAATGCCCGGAATCGCCCGCTGACCGACGACAGCGGCTGCTGTCAGATGAGTTCGATCAACCTGCTGGACGATAGCGTCTCCACGCAGAAAGAGGTGCAGGACCGCAATGTGCTGCAGCTCTATTTGCTGACGGTCCAGGTGAGGGCACTGATGGACGTGGCCTGCCATCAGGGGCACGCCGAGTTCCTGACCGAGCGTCTACGCTTCCATACCGAGCAGCTGGAATCGCAGTTTTCCAATCTGGTGAACAAGCACAAAGGCGCTTCGTACACCCGCCATTTCTATGCTCAGCAGCAGCAGCGCTTCGACGCCGAGATCGAGAAGCTCATCGGTGCGCTGGAGTCGCTGGGCGAGCAGTATCGCAAGAACCCCCAATAAGATCCTTTCCCCCTGAAATCCGCCACGGTGAATGGAGTTCCGCCATGGCGGATTCCGTGTCGTGGCGGTCTGTGTCCACGGATCATCCATAGCGGCGCTGCGCGTGCGTCCAACCCCTTGTATCGGCGGGCTATTCCCCGCCTTCGTCTTCCCTGGTGTCGAGTGGGTTACTAGTTGCAAGCAGGGGGGCTGTTTCACGTGGAACATGTCGATGGCGAAGTTCCACGTGAAACACTCATCTCACGGAGCCGAGTCGGCCTGAATCTGACTCAGGAAGTCGTTGCATGGGGTGGTTTCATCGGCGCTCGGCGATACCAGCGCCAGCAGCGCGGCAGCGGGCGTCGCGACGGTTCCCAGGAATGCACCCACCGCGCCCCGCGCCAATAGCGACCCGGCATCGACCCCCGGTGACGGATTCTTCATCGTGCCGTGCACGTAGAGCGGCGAGCGCAGGGTGAACACGCGCGCGCCCTTGCTCTCCGGTTCGATATTCAGATCCAGGCCTTCCGTCTTGAAGTTGACCGTACCGTCGATTCGGATCAGGGCGTTCTCCGTGTCGATGACGAAGAAGCGGGTCGTCGCCAGGCCGTCATCGACCTCCAGGTTGGTGGCTGCGCAGTTGATATTGACCTGCTCGTCGCCGAACAGTTGGCCTACGAGATAGTTGCCGACGTTGAGGCCAGCGAGTTCCATGAGGTTCTGGCTGATGACGCCGTCGCTGACCAGCATCTGCAGACTGCCGTCGCTGCTGCCTAGAATGGCGGCCACCGAGTTGCCCGTGCCACTGAGCGTGGCGTCGCCATTGAGCTCGCCGCGGCTGTTCTGCATCAGGTCGACATCGGGAAAGAGCTCGCTGAGCAGCAGGCGGCGAATGTGCATGTCCACGCGACTCTGCATCGGCTCCTGGCCACCATCGAGGCGCAGCGTGGTATTGAGATTGCCGCCGGCGACACCAAAACGGAGCGGATCCAGCAGAATTTCGCCGTCTTCGAGGGTGACGTGGGTATAGAGATCATCCAGCGGCAGCGAATCGCCGTGCTCGATGCGCTGAGCCGTGAACTTGACGTCGGCATCCATGGTTCGCCACTGCTCGGTCTGGAATTCGCTGACCGGCAGCACCTTGTCCGGCGGCTGCTGGTTTTCTCCGCTCTGGCTGCCTTCGCCCTGGTCCTCGCCTCCGCTATCGGCACCGATCAGCGGTGCCAGATCGGCGAATCTCAACTGACGTGACACGACTTCACCCGTGAGGGACGGCCGCGGCTCTCCGAGCAGATAGGTGAGATCGCCATGGATATCGCTGTCTCCGATCTGGCCGTCAAAGTCCTGGTAGCGAAAGGAGAGCGCTTCCTGGCTGTTCAGGTTTGCGGTGAGGTGTCCTCGGGTGGAATAGGGTGGCGTATCCGGCAACGTCACGCCGATCACATTGTAGAGATCACCCAGGTTCTGGCCCGAGAAACTGAGATCCATGTCGATCTCCTTGGGAGCGAGTGGATCGGTGAGCGTGCCGTTGACCGACACGCGAGTCGCACCCGCCTGTAGGTCAGCCTGTACGGGATAGGCGGCGCCGCGCTGGCGTAGTGCCGCCAGGCCGCCCAGCCGGCCACTGCCCTCGAATGTCTGATTCCGGTAGCTGCCTTTGGCGCTCCAGCCGAAACGATAATCGTCGATCTGCTGATCGGCGACGGCCTGGCCGGCGGCGCTTTCGCTATCGGTCAGCTCGCCGAAGGCGATCGGTTCGCCCAGTAGCTCCACCGTGGCATCGACATCGGCCGCGAGCGTGGCATCCTGGTAATGAACGTCGATGGGGTCGAACGCGATCTCTCCCACGTCGACGGTCCAGCTGCTTTGCTGGTCACTGCCGTCATCCGGCTGCGATGCGTCATCGCCGGCACCGAGATCGAACGTCCAGTTATCACTGCCATCCTGGAGGCGGACCAGTGTCGCTTCGCCTCCGGTGAGCTCGATACGGGGTAAGGAGAGCGTCTTGTGCAGCAGGGGTAGCGGTGACAGCACGATGTCGAGTGCTTCGAGGCTTGCCAGGTCGGCGTCGGTGACCGCTTCGGGGCTACCCACGTGGATATCCTCGGCACGCAGATGCGGCCATGGCACCCAGCTATGCCAGCCGGACTCGTCTTCGGGGCGCTGCCAGGCGAGACTGAGGTCTCCCTCGATGGCGAAGGGGCGGTGAATGGCATCCGACACGCGCTGATTGATGGTC
>NZ_CEXLVS010000124.1:0-11374 GCF_982684285.1 Salinicola sp.
ACGGCGCCCCGGCCAGCGCCTGGACCGAACAGGTTGTCTCCGAACTCGCCGGTCTGGCCAACGTCACGCTGCTGCCGCGTACCACCGCCAACGGCTATCACGACCACAACTTCGTCACCCTGCACGAGCGGCGCACCGAGCACCTCGCCGATACCGCCGCGGGCGCCGGTCGCGAAGGCGAAGTGCGCGCGCGGCTGCACCGGGTGCGTGCCGGCCGCGTGGTACTGGCCAGCGGCAGCCATGAGCGCCCGCTGGTCTACGCCAACAACGACGTGCCCGGCAACCTGGTGGCGGGGGCGATCTCTGTCTATATCCGCCGCTATGGCGTGGTACCCGGGCAGCGCCTGGTGCTCTCCACCAACAACGACCACGCCTATCGCGCGGCGCTGGACTGGCAGGAGGCCGGCCGCGAGGTGGTCGCGGTGGTCGACTCGCGGGCCAAGCCGGATGGCGACCTGGTCAAGCAGGCCCGCGACGCCGGCATCCGTGTCATCACCGGCAGCGCGGTGATGGAGGCCACCGGCAGCCAGCGTATCAGTGGTGCCAAGGTGGTGGCGATCGACACCGAGCGCTTCGTGGTGACCGGCAAGGTCGAGACGCTGGAGTGCGATACCATCGCCAGCTCCGGCGGCTACAGCCCGGTGGTCCACCTGGCCTCGCACACCGGCAAGCGCCCGCAGTGGCGCGATGACCTGCTCGGCTTCGTGCCCGGCGAGGTCAAGGGCATGCATTTTGCCGGCGGCGCCCACGGTGTCTATGCCCTCGGCGAGACGCTCACCGACGGCGCCGGTGTCGGTGCCGAAGCGGCGCGTGAGGCGGGCTTCGAGGAGGCCGCGGCGATCGCGGTACCCGAGGTCGCGGTGCGCCAGGAGTCGCCGACCAGCGCGCTCTATCAGATCCCCCACGAGAAGCCGCCGCTGCGCGCGCCCAAGCAGTTCGTCGATCTGCAGAACGATGTCACCGCAGCCGCCGTGGAGCTGGCGACCCGCGAGGGCTTCGAGTCGATCGAGCACGTCAAGCGCTACACCGCGCTGGGCTTCGGCACCGACCAGGGCAAGCTGGGCAACATCAATGGCATGGCGATCGCCGCGCGCTGCCTCAATCGCTCGATCCCCGAGGTGGGCACCACGGTCTTCCGTCCCAACTACACCCCGGTCAGCTTTGGCGCCATCGTCGGCCGCCACTGCCGCGAGCTGTTCGATCCCGAGCGCTACACCGCGCTGCACCAGTGGCACGTGGAGAACGGCGCCGAGTTCGAGGATGTCGGCCAGTGGAAGCGCCCCTGGTATTTTCCACAAAAACGCCGCGCCGGCGGTCAAGAGCGTCTGGAGACGATGCATGAGGCGGTGGCGCGCGAGTGTCTGGCGGTGCGCCGCGGCGTGGGTATCCTCGCCGCCTCGACCCTGGGCAAGATCGATATCCAGGGGCCGGATGCGCGCGAGTTCCTGGGCCGGGTCTACACCAACAAGTGGGCCAAGCTGGCACCGGGGCGCGTGCGCTACGGGCTGATGTGCAAGGACGACGGCATGCTGATGGACGACGGTACCACCAGCTGCCTGGCCGAAAACCACTTCCTGATGACCACCACCACCGGCGGCGCCGCCGGCGTGCTGGAGTGGCTGGAGCTGTGGCACCAGACCGAGTGGCCGGAGCTGCAGGTCTACTTCAATTCGGTCACCGACCACTGGGCGACCATGACCGTGACCGGCCCGGACGCGCGAAAGCTGATGTCGGAAGTGACCGATATCGACCTCGACCGTGAGCAGTTCAAGTTCATGGACTGGAAGGAGGGCAAGGTCGCCGGCGTCCCGGCGCGGGTGTTCCGTATCTCCTTCACCGGTGAGCTGGCGTTCGAGATCAACGTCCAGGCCAACTACGCCATGCACGTGTGGAAGGCGCTGTTCGCCCACGGCGAGAAGTACGACCTCACCCCCTACGGCACCGAGACCATGCACGTGCTGCGTGCCGAGAAGGGGCTGATCATCGCCGGTCAGGACACCGACGGCTCGGTGACCCCGGAGGATCTGGGCATGCACTGGGCAGTGGGTTACGACAAGCCGTTCTCGTGGATCGGCCAGCGCGCGCTGACGCGTCCGGACACCGCCCGCGAGGATCGCAAGCAGCTGGTGGGGCTCAAGCCCAAGGACCCCAAGGTGGTCCTCGAGGAGGGGGCGCAGATCGTGCTCGACCCCGAGCAGAAGATCCCCATGACCATGATGGGTCACGTCACCTCGAGCTATTACAGCCCGGTACTGGAGAGCGGCTTCGCGCTGGCGGTGCTCAAGGGCGGACGCAACCGGATGGGCGAGACCGTCTATCTGCCGATGTCCGACGGCAGTGTCCACCAGGCCGAAGTCGTGAGTACCGTCTTCATCGATCCCAAGGGAGAGCGCCAGAATGTCTGAAGCCCGTTCTGAAGACAACGCCGGCAACGCCGCCACTTTCGATGCGCATCCGGGCGCCGACGCCGGCGTCACCCCCGAGTCGCCGCTGCAGTGGAGCCGGGTACAGGGGCGCGTCACCGAGGAAGGTGGCGCCGCCGGGACGATCAGGGTGGTCGAGCGGCCATTCCTCGGCCATCTGGTGCTGCGCGGTGGGGCCATCACCCTCGACGAGGCGGTGCGCGCCGAACTCGGGGTGAGCCTGCCGGGCAAGCCGCTGGGGCTGGTGCTCGACGCCGAGGGCAGCCGCTCGGTGCAGTGGGTCTCGCAGGACGAGTGGCTGGTGATCGTGCCCGCCGGCGAGGAGTTCGAGCTGGAGAACCGGCTGCGTGCGCGGCTGGAGGATGCCCACTTCGCCATCGTCAACGTCGGCGGCGGCCAGACCCTGCTGGAGCTCTCCGGCGAGAAGGCGCGTGAGCTGCTGATGAAGTCGGTCACCTACGACGTGCACGAGCAGGGGCTCCCGGTGGGCAAGGCGGTGGGTACCGTCTTCGCCAAGACCAGCGTGGTGCTGCGCCGCCCGAGCGAAGAACGCTTCGAGCTGGTGGTGCGGCGCAGCTTCGCCGACTACTGCGTGCGCTGGCTGCTGGACGCCGGACGCGAGTACGGGCTGCGCGTGGAATCCGCCTCGCCCTGACGATACAAGGCCCCTGCGACAGTAGGGGCCAGGCCTGGCTGGAGCCAACATGCATTCTGAAAACAATAGCTGGATTCTGTCCGCCCAGTGCCCGAGCCGGCTGGGCACGGTGGACGTGGTGACCCGTTTTCTCAAGGAGCAGGGCTGCTACATCACCGAGCTGCACTCCTTCGACGACTACCGCGGCGGACAGTTCTTCATCCGCGCGGCCTTTCTCCCCGAGCAGGCCGATTTCGACGGCGACGACTTCCGCGGGCAATTCGACGCGCGGGCGTCGGCGTTCGACATGCAGTTCGAGCTGACCCCGCCGGACTACCGCCTGCCGGTGGTGATCATGGTCTCCAAGACCGACCACTGCCTCAACGATCTGCTCTATCGCTATCGTACCGGGCAGTTGGCGATCGACGTGCGCGCCATCGTCTCCAACCATCCCGACCTGGAGCCGCTGGCGGCATGGCACGGGCTGCCCTATCACCATCTGCCGATCACCCCGGAGACCAAGGCGGAGCAGGAGGCCGAGGTGCGCCGGGTGGTCGAGGAGAGCGGGGCCGAGCTGGTGATCCTGGCACGCTACATGCAGGTGCTGTCGCCCGAGCTGTGTCATCACTTCGCCGGCCGCGCGATCAACATCCACCACTCGCTGCTGCCCGGTTTCAAGGGGGCCAAGCCCTACCACCAGGCCTACGAGAAGGGCGTGAAGCTGGTCGGCGCCACCGCCCACTACATCAACGACGACCTCGACGAAGGGCCGATCATCGCCCAGGGCGTCGAGGCGGTCGACCATGCCCACTATCCAGAGGATCTGGTGGCCCGGGGGCGTGACATCGAGTGCCTGACCCTGGCCCGGGCGGTGCGTTACCACCTGCAGAAGCGGGTGTTCCTCCACGCCGGCAGAACCGTGGTGTTGACGGGGTGATATGTGTGCCGGCCGCTTGCGTCGATACCGACTTGCAGACACAATGCGCTCAGCACGGAAGGGGAGTATCCCGCCGCCGGCGCCTCAGGCGTCGCCGGTCGATGATTTCGTCAGCACGGGCCACATTGCCCCGGAATCATCGGTTGCCACGGCCGCTTACGGCGCCGCAGGCAGCGGGAGAGACTTTCGGTGACGTTCACCGTCTACCGGAGGTTCCCCTATGCACGTACCCGTCTGGGTCTGGCTGGCGACTGTCGCCGGCATCGCCGCACTCTTCATCTTCGATTTCTACGCCCATGTGCGTAAGCCCCACGATCCCACCTTCAAGGAAGCGGCCTGGTGGTCGGTCTTCTTCATCGCGCTGGCGGTGATCTTCGGTGGCGGTCTGTGGTGGGTCTGGGGCGCGCAGCATGGCGCCGAGTACTTTGCGGGTTTCATCACCGAGAAGAGCCTGTCGGTCGACAACCTGTTCGTGTTCCTGATCATCATGGCCAAGTTCGCGGTGCCGCGCGCCTACCAGCAGAAGGCGCTGTTGATCGGCATCGTGATTGCGCTGATCCTGCGCGGCATCTTCATCGCGGTCGGTGCCGCGGCCATCGCGCAGTTCAGCTGGGTTTTCTACCTTTTCGGCTTTTTCCTGCTCTATACGGCGATTCAGCTGGTGCGCGAGGGCGCGGGCGGTCATGACGAGAACGAAGAGTACGAGCCCAACGCCATCGTGCGCTGGATCCAGCAGCGTCTGCCGGCCACCGACGAGTTCGACAGCGACCGCCTGCTGACGGTCAAGAACGGCAAGCGTCTGGTGACGCCGCTGTTCATGGTGGTGGTGGCGCTGGGGATGACCGACGTGCTGTTCGCACTGGACTCGATCCCGGCGATCTACGGGCTGACCAAGGAGCCCTATATCGTCTTCACCACCAACGCCTTTGCCCTGCTGGGGCTGCTCCAGCTCTATTTCCTGCTCGGCGGCCTGCTGACCCGACTGGTCTATCTCAGCCTGGGGCTGTCGTTCATCCTGGCCTTCATCGGCGTCAAGCTGATCATCGAGGCGATGCACACCAACAGCCTGCCGTTCATCAACGGCGGAGAGCCGCTGCATCTGGTTCCGGAAATCCCGATCTGGCTCTCCATGTCGATCATTCTCGGTACCCTGGTCGTCACCACCGTCGCCAGTCTGATCAAGAGCCGGAACCTGAAGTCGGCGACGTCTCATCAGGAGTGACATCGCCGTAGATCCGATGCAGCAGCTCCCGCATTCCCTCCATGGGAATCGCGGCTTGCGGCCCGGGCGGAAACATGCCGGGCCGGAAGCCGTTGTCGATGAATCCCCGTAGCAACGCCGGATCGTCGCTGATGACATGCAGCGGCACATCCCTGCCGGGCGTGTCGCCGATGATGGCCGGCGCGGCCTGGTGGTCGCCGAGTATCATCATCAGGGCGTGATCGCCGCGGGGCAGGTTCCGGCCCAGGTAGCGCCGGGCAAAGCCGCTGGCCGCC
The DNA here is from genome assembly GCF_982684285.1 of Salinicola sp. Classification (NCBI taxonomy): domain Bacteria; kingdom Pseudomonadati; phylum Pseudomonadota; class Gammaproteobacteria; order Oceanospirillales; family Halomonadaceae; genus Salinicola; species Salinicola sp. The sequence goes on from NZ_CEXLVS010000124.1 coordinate 5,492, forward strand.
TGTAGCGAGTAGTCGATGGCCGGGCCGTAGTTTCGGCGCATCGCCTCGGTGTCCTGCCACAGCGTGGCGTAGCCCTCGCCCGCGCCTCTCCAGCGATCGAAAACCCGCCCGTCTTCGACCGTCGACCAGTCCTCGATCATGTCGATGACCGGCGACCACGGGGCGTGGCTCGACAGCGTCGCCAACTCGGTAAAGCTCGGCCGGTCGTGACGTGACAGCGCATAATCCTCGACCCGTTGCCAGGTGAACTGATCGGGCATGCTGGCCCACCCCATCGAGGGGCCTTGATAGTCCATGCTCCCGGCGGTGTGGATCTCGTCGTAGCCGTAGCGGCCGCCCTCGGGCCAATCCCGGGTGATGCCCGGCATGATGGCGATGGTGGCGTGCCCGGTCGCCTTGAAATCGTCGATCAGGGTCGAATGGGGGCTATTGATCATCAGCTCGAACCGCAGCTGCGACGTGACCGGCAGGCCGCTGGCGAAAGTGGCGTGATTGAGCCAGGACTGGCCGCCCAGCGTGGCAGCGGTGATGCGTCCGGTGGCCACCGACAGGCCGGCGGCGGCGAGCTGGTGCGCTATCGTCTCGAGCCGCGGCCGAATCTCGGCCCTGAACGGTTCGCGCTCGATGGCGGCGACGCCGTAGGACTCGATGAAGCCCAGGATGACATCGGTGTCGGCCAAGCCGGGAAGGGCCTGGCCGCCGGGCGCCGCATAGGCGTGATCGTCGTCGTACAGCCGGCGCCCGAACGTCGCCATCGCCTGGCGTGTCTGCAAAGCGCGCTGCCATTCGAACCTCACGAAGCTGGCAGCGGGGTGGCCGAGCCTGGCGATCCAGGCCGGCGCGTTGTCCTGGGACAGGACATTGACGCCCGCCAGCCCGATGCCTCCCGACAAAACCAGCAGCAGCGCCAGCGCACGTGGCGTGTTGCGAGCGTGAAAACCGCGCAGCAGTCTCGCCAGCAACAGGCCGGTGGCGAACGCGGCGAGGCCGGCGGCCGATAAGCCTGCGATGGCCAGCGGCAGGCCGAGATTGGTGACGATCAGCTCGACCAGGATGGGAACCAGCTTGATGTCGGTATAGAGGTTCAGCGATCGCCCCTGCAGGGTTTGCGTCAAGGCGTCGCCGGCGGCGCCGAAGACGATCGCCAGCGCGAACAGAGCGACCAGCCCGGATAGCCAGCGTCGCCAGCGCGAGGGGGGCAGCAGGGCCAGCACACCGACGATCAGCGGCACCTCGAGGGCGATCCAGTGTCGCGGTGGAAAGCCCGCCCAGGGAAGCTCCGGTGTCAGCAGCAGGATGTTGAGCATTGTCAGGGCCAGAAGCAGGTGCCAGCGAGGCGCCTGGGCGAGGGAAAACGTCATGGCTCATCCTTGAGTCGGGTCAGGCGATTCGGAATCGGCATGGCTTTGACCTGTAGCCGTCGGGTGGGCGTGAAGCGAATCCGTTCATCATCCTACGCAGCGCGCAAGGTTTCGGATGGCACGTTAAACTGGGTGACCTGAATTTCGAACCCTAACCGGGCCAACCAGGCGACGAGGACGATCCAACATGACAGCTGCGCGCGAGTTGATCATTGAACCATCGAACGGGAGAAAGGCCGATGCCTGTGTCATTCTGCTCCATGGGCTGGGGGCCGATGGTCATGATTTCGAACCGTTGATACCGGCGCTGGAGTTGCCGGATTCGCTGGCCGTGCGGTTCGTGCTGCCCCATGCCCCGCAACTGCCGGTGACGGTCAACGGCGGAATGACGATGTCGGCATGGTACGACATTCTCGAGATGAATCTCGGCCGCCGGGTCGATGTCGAGCAGCTACGCGCTTCCGCCGAGCGCGTCCACGGGCTGGTCGATGACCAGATCGCCAATGGGATCGACAGTCGGCGGATCGTGATCGCCGGTTTCTCGCAGGGGGGCGCGGTGGCCTACGAGGCGGCGCTTTCCTGCGCCCGGCCGCTGGCCGGATTGCTGGCGCTGACCACCTACTTCGCCACCGCCGACAGCATCGATCTGGCGGAGGTCAACCGCCGTCTGCCCATCGAGGTGCATCACGGCTCGGTCGATCCCGTCGTCCCCGAATCCCTGGGGCGCGAGGGCGCCGAGAAGGTCGAGTCGCTGGGCTACCCGGTCAATTACCGCACCTACGAGATGGGGCACAGTCTGTGCCCCGAGCAGGCGCGAGACATCGCCGCCTGGTTGACCGCGAGACTTCAGTGACGGGGGGCGTCATGAACAGCATGGACACTCTGGAACCGCGGGGAAGCGACCGGCGTCTCTCCAGCCCGGCCGCCCCGCGCAATCGCGAGCCGATTCTCACGGTGCTGCGCTCGGTACTGCCGAGCGCGGGGCGGGTACTGGAGATCGCCAGCGGCAGTGGCGAGCATGCGGTCTATTTTGCCCGTCACCTGGCGCCGTTGTGCTGGCAGCCGACGGATCCCAGCGAGACCGCGCTGGCCTCGATCGCTGCCTGGCGGGAGACCGAGGCGCTGGATAACCTCGCGGCGCCGGTTCTTCTGGATGTCATGGCGGATTGGCCGCCGTTGCCGGATATGACCGCGGTCGTCTCTATCAACCTGCTGCATATCTCCCCCTGGGCCGCCAGCGAGGCCCTGTTCGCCGCAGCCGGACGTCGGCTTCCCGTGGGTGGCGCGCTGGTGGTCTATGGCCCTTTTCGGCGCCACGGCGAGCATACTGCGCCCAGCAATGCGGCGTTCGATGACCAGCTGCGGGCGCGTGATCCGCGCTGGGGCATTCGCGATCTCGAAGCGGTGGAGCGGCTGGCCGAGGACACCGACCTGAAGTGCGAGGCCGTTCACGAGCTGCCGGCGAACAATCTCTGTGTCGTCTGGCGGCGCTGACGCCCGAGGCGATTCGGCATCGGGCAGGGAGATGTCGCCGCAGCGAGCCACAACTCGACTACACTGGATGCAGACCTTCAACGGCCGACAAGGAGTGATGCCGTGTCAGACTTTTCCGAAGAGTTTCGTATGCCCAAGGGATGCCCCAACTGCGGCAACCATATGATGAAGGTTTCCCAGGCCAAGTCAGCCGATGATCTGGTCTACTGCACCTCCTGCAATACGGAAGTCTGTGCCTGGGAGGAGGCCGAGCGGATCCTGGCCGAAACGCCGCGCAGCGAATCCGAACAGCTGATCGAGGACGTCATGAACAACAAGAAGCCTTCAGAAGACGACTATTGACGGTCACTGGTGGGACATGACCGATGGACGCCCCGGCTTGGCCGGGGCGTCTTGCGTTGGATGGGAGAAGGTCGACGAGGGAGTTACAGCAGCTCCTCCGCCGCCAGGGCGAGTCGGGACCGCTCGACGCTTTTCAGCGTGATATGGCCGGCATGGGGCCAGTCGCGGAAACGTTCCACGACCGCTGCCATGCCGCAGGTGTTGGCCGTCAGGTAGGGCGTGTCGATCTGTCCCACGTTGCCCAGGCAGACGATCTTGGTATTGCGTCCGGCGCGCGTCACCAGCGACTTGAGCTGCTTTGGCGTGAAGTTCTGGGCCTCGTCGATGATCAGGAAGGTATCGTTCAGGGTGCGCCCGCGCATGAAGGTGGGAGAGCGGATCTGGACGCGGGAGCCGATCAACTGCCGGGTCGCGCCATCGTTCCAGCTCGACGACCCCTCGCGCTCGTCGCGCAGCAGGTTGTCCATGTTGTCGTGGAAGGCACCCATCCACGGCGACATCTTCTCCTCCTCGGTGCCGGGCAGAAAGCCGATGTCCTCACCCATCGGGATGGGGGCGCGGGTAAAGACGATACGCTCGAACTGCTTGCTGTCCAGCGTCTGCTGCAGGGCAGCAGCGAGCGTCATGAAGGTCTTGCCGGTCCCTGCACTGCCCGCCAGGGTGAGAAAGTCGATGGTCGGATCCATCAGCAGGTTGAGGGCGAAGTTCTGCCGGCTGTCGTGGGCGTGGACGCCCCAGACGCCGCCGTGATGGCGGTAGTTGGTCAACAGCTGCAGGCTGGCCTTGCGGGGACCATGGCTGCGGACGATGGCCTCGAATTCGGCACCGTTGTCGCTGTCGGAGACCAGCATGCCCACATGCCAGTCCTCGGGGATGCCGCCTTCCAGGTGATAGAAGGTGTGGCCATCGGTGCGTTCCACCATGACCTCGACATCGAGCGATTCCCACAGGCTGCGCCCGTCGCGGCCGGCGTCGGCGTAGACCTTGGCTCCCTCGATCATGGCGTCGAGATCATCGAACGCCTTGTCGTTGAGATAGTCCTCCACCGGGACGTTGAGCGCGGTGGCCTTGACCCGCAGATTGATGTCCTTGGTCACCAGCGTGACGGAGGCATCGGGTCTTTCGTCGCGTAGCCGGCAGGTCTCGGCGAGGATGCGGTTGTCGGGGGAGTTTTCCAGTGTCTCCAGTGGCGCCAGGTCCTGGTAGCACAAGAAGCGCAGGCGACCGGCGGGACCACCGGTGACGCGGGGAATGGGAATGCCTTGCTGGATTTCTTCCGGTGTAACGTGGGCGGTGAGGTCGGAGAGGGTGCGGCTGATCTGTCTTGCGGTTCGCGCGATCTCGCGCATGCCATTCTTGTGTTTGTCCAGCTCCTCGAGCACCGTCATGGGGATGACGACATCGTGCTCCTCGAAATGGTAAAGGGCTGCTGGGTCGTGGATCAGGACATTGGTGTCCAGTACGTAGAGCCTGTTCGCTTTCTTGTCGATTCGCACCATCGGCAAAAGCACTCCTGTGAGTTCAAGGCTACTCGACCCTGACAGAGTGCGGTGACAGAACGGTGTCGCCACGATTCACTCCGTCAGTGCCACTATCGTTCGAACGTAAAGACTGTGTCGGCTTTACCTCTCTGACGGATGAAGTCACCCCCAGAATGGCCTGATGTGACCCAAAGCGCTACCCCCATTTGAGGACTCGGCGCAAAAAACGGTTGCCTCTTTCATGCGGGGAATGGTGGCCATCGGCGAGCCGGCGCTCGCCCCGGAAAGGAGAGCCACAAAAAAGCCCCGCCGTGGCGGGGCCTTGAACGACGATGACATCGACTAGATGTTGTCGTCGCCGTCGTCGTTCTTCTTGACGCTGACCTGGGCGATCGCCGGTTCGTTGTCGCCGCTCTGATCCAGCTTCGCCAGCAGGTTTTCCGATTCGCGCTTGAAGGCAGCGAGAGCATCGCCTCGGAGGCTCTGGGACTCCGGCAGCTTCACGCGCATGGCGTCGACCTGGTGGTTGTTCACCAGCACTTCATAGTGCAGGTGAGGGCCCGTGACACGGCCGGTGCTGCCCGAGAGCGCAATCTCTTCACCCATCTTGACGTGTTCGCCGGGCTTGACCAGCGCCTTGCTGAGATGCAGGTAGCGGGTCACGTAGCCGTTGTTGTGGCGAATCACGATATAGCGACCGGCGATCGGATGGTTGACCACCCGTTCGACGATGCCGTCCGCCGGGGCATCGATGGGCGTGCCGCTGCGCATGGCGAAGTCGGTGCCTTTATGCGGGCTGATGCGGCCGGTGACCGGATGGTGGCGGCGCAGGTTGAACGGTGAGCTGATGCGGTAGTGGCCCTGGAAAGGATAACGGTCGAACGCCGGGTCGAGACTGTTTCCGTCCGGGGTGTAGAAATGGTCGTCGGCACTGTTGCGGACTACCGTCAGGTTCATGCGCTGGCCCTCGTACTCGGCGGCCAGCACCTTGGAGTCCATGGAGTGGCCGTCGATCATGTCGGACTCGACCAGCACCCGGAACTGATCCCCCGCGCGCGCGTTGCGACGGAAATCGAGTTTCTTCGAGAGCACGCTGGTGAGTTCGGACACTTCGGCGCTGGAGAGCCCCGTCGACTGAGCCGAGAGCGCGAAAGAGCCGTTGACCGTGCCGGTAAACATGCGTTGGGCGGCTTCGCCCGTCTTCT
>NZ_CEXLVS010000124.1:11384-12037 GCF_982684285.1 Salinicola sp.
ATTCCTGACGGGTTGTCAGGTTTTCCTCTCCGAGCGGCTCGGGCTACTCCCAAGAAGGGGGGCGCCGGGACGCTGACTCCGGCCACTTCAACTCATCCTCGTCGGTCCAAGCCTCGGGCAGCTCGTCGAAGTCGGCCGTCTCGTCGTCACGCTGAATCAGATAGCCCTCGCGGGGATCCTTCATCACCCGCAGCGCCAGCAGTTGGCCGTGCTCGTCGAGTTTATAGTCGAAGCTGTGGCCGACCCGCCAGCGCGTGAGGACCTTCTTGTCCGGCACCGTGTTGAGAATCTGCATGACGTCGCTGTACGCCAGGCCCAGCGTCCGCTCGGCGGTCAGGGCGAAGGAGTCGCCGTTCTGAATGGTGTAGCTCTGCCATTCGGGAACGTAGGTCTCGCGAGCGGCGATCTCGTCGCCCAGTTCCGTGCTGCCGGAGGGGTCGAGAGAGTTGTCGAAGGACCAATCCTCGTAGGAGGTGCCTCCAATGCTGTCATCGTCTTCGTCGGTCGCCGAGTAGGCATCGCCCACGGGAAATTGCACCGCCAGTTTCTTGACGCTGGGCTTGACCGCCGGCTTGATGATGGGAGAGATCGCCTGCGCTGACGGCTGGGGAACGTCGTCGGCGTGTGCTTCGGGGACCAGATCGAGGTGCATT
>NZ_CEXLVS010000125.1:0-6319 GCF_982684285.1 Salinicola sp.
GCCGTGGGCGCTCCGGCGTCACCGGCTCATCTGCGGAATGCTCAGAGACTTGATGCGCCGCAGATCCGATATCTTCACGCCACCGAAGTTGCGCACATCGAAGCTCACGGTCCCCATGTAGGTTCGCCAGCTGAAACGCTGACGGGCGCTGTCGATCGGGGTGATATGGGCGCTCTCGATCATGCGCAGGAAGCCCCATCGGTTGGGGTAGTCGAATACGGTGTGACGCTGCCCGTTACGGTTGATGATATCCATGCGCGCCCCGAAGGATTCGCCATCGCCCGGCCAGGTCAGCCGCTCCCAGGACTGGGTGTTGTTGCGATAGTGCAGACGCTGGCCATCGATCGTCAGGATGATATCGGTCAGCCCGGCGGTGGGGTTCACCTGCAGTTCGAAGCCGTTGCGCAGGTCCGAGAGGCTATCGATGACGCGTCCCAGTGCCGTGGCGTCGTCGATGCTGGAGAGCATGCGTGGATCGACCATCGGTGAACGCTGGCCGCTGCCCGAGCCGGCGAGGTCGCCGATTTCGTCCTGACGGAACTGGGAAAGCGCGCCCTGATCCGGATCGATGAAATACTCCAGATCCCGCACCGAAGCTTCGTTGACCGAGTCGCTGACCGGATAACGGCCGGCCACCATTTGATCCCACGGCGTGACGATCTTGTCGTCCCAGGCGGCGTTGAGTTGATTCTTGGCAGGTTCGTTGAGCGCAGCCCAGGTATCCTCGATCGGCGTCCGGAACAGCGGTTCCAGGGCCTGTACCAGCGGCGCCCGCGAGGTGGCCACCCGGGAGGCCACGAAGTTGCGCAGGCCGTTGATCTCGGTGGGCTGGCCCGAGAGCGTCGCCATGATGAGCGACTTGCTGCTGCGCCCCACGTCCTGGGCGCTGCGGACGTTGTCGACTCGCACCTTGAGCTGACGCAGATCGAGCAGATACTGGTTGAGAACGGAGTTGTCGCTTCCCGTCGCCTCGTCCGCGGAGAGCATCCGCGTCACCGGCCGGAAGTGACGCGCCAGTGCCCCATCGTTGATGCGTGGCAACGTCGCCAGGTCCACCGCCGGCCCATTGCCGCCGCCACCGTCGAAGACACTCATCACGCGTCCCCAGAAACTCTGGTCCTGAGCCTTGCCTTCGGCCTGCCCTTGTTCGTCGGTCGCCTTGGGATCGTCCCAGCCGGTGTTGGCCTTGACCGCTTCCAGCACCTGTCGCAACGGCGACCCCTGCAGGTCGCTCAACGCGGCCAGCCGGTCACTGGCCTGATCGAGCGTATCGAAACGGGAGACGTGGGTATTGCCGAGGAAGCGCTCCCAGGCGATGGCGTAATCCCGCTTGTAGCGAGCCATCAACTGGCTGACGAAGCGCGCCTTGGACTGGACGGCATCGTCGACGTCCTCGTCATCGAGAACCCAATCGGACTCGCGCTGCAGGTCGCCGGACACGGTCTGAATGATCGCCGGACGAAGATACTCGTCCCAGACCTGCCGGGTATAGAAGGCGGGCACGGCGCGGCTGGAGTAGAACAGCCGTCCGGGCATCTCCGGTGCCATTCTGGATAGCGTCAGCGGATCGTAGCGCTCCTCGACGTCGAGCTGGTAGCGCAGGTACTCGCGATCCACCAGGCTGCTGTCGATCAAAAACGCATTGAGGCGCTCGCGGCTATCGGCGACCAGGCTGTCATCCCGCTCGAGCGCCGGCGCCGTCCCCTGCTGCAGGTAATGCACGTAGAGCGCGGCATTGTCCATGATGCTGTCGCGAGTGCGGGACAGTCCGCGGCGCCGCACCGCATCCTGCCACAACCGTGGCAGCGCCGACGCGACGAAGTCGCCCTGGTCCCGGTGCGCCGCCGGGTCGGTCAGAATCAGGTAGAGCTTGAGCGAGGAGTAGCTCTCGATCAGTTGTTCGACATCCTCCTGGCTCAACCGGGTCAACATCTCCTCGGACAGAGAGGGGCCCTGTTCACCGGAAAGCGCCAGTGTCGATTCGTCGCCATCGCTGTCACCCACGGCTGTCCCCAGCGCGCTGGTGCGGTCACGCAATCCCTCCTCGAGCTCGGTCTCCGCGTTGCTGCGAGCGGAATACCAGGCATCCCTGGCACTGTCCGTGGTCCGCGAGCGCAGCTCGCTGCGAGCGCGACTACCCAGTTCCGAGGCACTGGTCGGCACGCTGCCCAGCGTGGGCCTCGAGGTGGAACGCTCACGCATGCGATCCATGGCATCACGACCGATCGCCTGCCCACGCGCTTCCACCGCACCGGTATCGCGGCGGGTTTCCCGCTCATCCGCGGCCCGCGGCTCGGCATCGGCGCTGGCTGTGTCGATGTCCCCATCCGGGGTGCCGAAACTGTCGAGGGAGCGCAATTGACGGGTCAATCGCCACGCCAGAGGCTGGAGGACATCCTCTCGGAGCAGCTCCGACCAGGCCCGTTTCAGCGGCTCCCGGAGGGCTTCCCCTTGATAGAGCCCCAGATCCAGCTTTAGGGGCACGCCGTTCTCGCGATGCCGCTCGATGGCGGCCAGCTGCTGTTCCAGGTCGCCTAGCATCTCGCGGCGTTCGTGGGGCTTGAGGCGACCGGTGCTGTTGCCGGTCATGATCTCATCCAGACGGTGCTGAATATGATCGACCCACAGCTTGTTGTTGTAGGCTGACCAGCCCTGGGCCGCGATGGCCGCGACGCCGAGCGCCCCCAGAGTGCCGATCATGAACGTCGGCAGCGTGCGCCGCTCACCCCGGTGCGAGTAGTAGAGACTCAGGTTGCGATCGGGGAAGACCACCTCACGGAAGGTGTCGGTGATGAAGTAGCTCTTCTCCCCGGCATGAGGCGCCGTCGTGCCGGTCTCGCTCGGCGCGAGCGCGAATTCGGCGCGAGTCTGATCATCCAGCAACGGCGGGAGCGCGGGGCCGGACTGCAAGGCGCTGGTGAAATAGAGGCCTCGCAATACCGGCGCCTGCTCGCCCTGCTGGGGAATGTCGAACTGCTCGAGGAAGTCGCTCAGCACGCCGAACAATTCGGCGAAGTAGTCGGGGAAGCGCAGCAGTTCGCTGTCGGCGTCGGTCCCCTCCTCTATCATCCGCCGGTCGACGCGTTGACGCAGGTTCGCGACCAGCCTCGGGAAACGGCGCTGGAAGGCGCTGATCACACCTTCTCGACGCAGCTCGTCCAGCGAGAAGGTCAGCCCCCACGGACGCTGGCGCTCGGTGGCATCCAGCGCCTCGAAGGTGCTGGTGAAGCCGGGCAGCAGGTCCGTCATGCTGAAGAACAGGTAGACAGGGGGGTTGATGCCCAGACAGCGACGATACTCGACCACCCGGCTCACCAGTTGCTCGGCAAGGGCATGGGCTTCCTGCCGCGACTGCTCGAGCAGCTCGGGAAGGCTGACGACCAGCACCAGACCGTTGATCGCCGGCTTGCGACGCTGCTTGCGCAGGGTCTTGAGAAAGTCGGCAAACTCGCTGGCAGGCCGGTCCTCGACAAGGTAGCGCCCGGCGGTATCGACCATCACCGCTTCGCGACTGAAGTACCAGTCGCAGTGCTGTGTCCCGCTCACCGCGGAAAGATTGCTGCCGCCGGCCATGGTCGCCGCCAGCGACGAACGGGTCAGCAGCGAGGTCTTGCCGGAGGCTGCCATGCCGATCACCAGATACCACGGCAATTCGTAGAGCGAGGCCTTGCCGCCATCGACCGAACGCGCCGCGCGCTGCATCGCCATGGCGTGCTTGAGGCGGTCGCTGAGAATCTGGTAATCGCCGGTCTCGCTCTCGGCCGCTTCGCGGTGCACCTCGAGTTCGACCAGATTCTCGATGCTGCGCTCGGCGCGGATGCGGTGATACTGGCGCATGACCACGACTAGCAGCCACAGCGCGGCCACCAGCGCCATGGCGATGAAGACCAGTTCACGCTCTTGCGTCAGCAGCGGCAGAATCAGCGCGCAAAGTGCCAGCCCCATCAGCAGCAGCACGATGGAGAGTGGCCAGAAGCCTTTCAGCGAGCGCAGGAATCGAAGAAAACGCATCGTCAAACTCGCTCGTCAGCGGGTGGAATTGAAGAGCTGCCGGATCTGCTCGACCAGCGAGTCGGTCTCACTGCCCAGCCACCAGCGCAGCCCGCCGTAGACGATCAGGCAGACCAACACGATTCCCAGCAGGTAGACCCACAACGGGATCTCGTAACGCAACAGCTGGCCGACCTGATCCGGCAGCTTCCAGCTCTCGTTGCGCTCGTCGCTCTGCTGCCGGTAGCGGGCGATATCCTGCCCCAGGGTATTGGCGATGTAGCGCAGCTGGTCCCGGTTCTCCAGGCTGTACTTGCCTTCGAAGCCGAGCGCGAGGCAGAGGTGATAGACCTCGAGCACGTCCAGATTGGCGCGCACGTCGCTGCGCAGACTGTCGAGGCGGTCGTAGAAACCTTCGCCGGCGAGATGCACGCCAAAATAGCGGTACTGGAACGGGTGCAGCTCGACATGCTCGCGGATATTGCCCACCCCGCCCTTGAGCACGCTCTCGTCGAGGAAGGCACAAAGGGCGTATTGGGCGTCCTTCACGGCATCGGCGCTGTAATTCTCGGCCCTGGCCTTCTCCTCGAATTCGCGCAGCCACTGATCGACACGTTCGAGAAAGCGCTCGACGCTTTCGGCCTGCTGACCGCGGCGCACCATCAGGACCATGGAGATGAAGTCGCGCGACAGTGTCTTGAGCGTTTGCGGCTCGGCGATCTCGGAGGGATGAGCAAGGGCTTCGGTCATTTCATTACCGCCATCAGTTCAATGCTGAGATTCTTGAATCCGCTGGGGACGTAAAAGGCGATCGCCTGGGCGTCCATCATGCGTTCGTAAACGGCGCCATGGGGTTCGAGCGCAAAATAGTGGTTGTCCAGCCGCACCGGAATCGCGCTGGGCATGCGGGAAGCATGGGTCAACGTACCGCCCGGCATCGCGGTATTGACCACCACCTCGATATCCTCCGGCGATCCGACCTTGAAGGCGCGGGGGACCAGCTCGAGGATCTGCGCACCCGGCATGTCGGCGTGGACGCTGATGTAGAAATCGGCGTTCTTGAGTCGAGCGTCGTTGAGCCGCCCGACATAGTAGGAAGGCCGCGTCTGCTCGAGCGGAATGGGGATGTACTGGTTGGGCACCACGATCTCGAGCAACTCCCGCACCACGCTTTCCAGCCCCAGCAGGGCCGGCGCCGGGTCGCGGTGGTCGTAGTCCGGGATGTCCGCCAGCTTGTGGGACATGGAAAACGTCATCAGGCTGGCGGCGAACTCGGCCAGAAAGCGATAGAGCGTTTCGGGGTGCAGTCGGGGATGCGCCAACAAGTGCGCCAGCTGCGGATAGGCACGATTGATGGTGTAGAGCAGCCAGAACAGCGTGACGTCGCTGGAGCCGAACTCCGCCACCTGATCGGCGCGCTCGCGGCGGCGGCCGGACAGCGCCTCGCTTCGCGCCTGCAGCATGCCGATCAGGCGGTTGGCGATGTCGAATGGCAGCGAGACGGCATCGATATGAAGCGCCGGCGGCATGAATCGCTCGCTCTCGAGATTGAAGCCACCGGCGGCGTTGCGCTTGAGCAGCGCGATCGGGCAATGGGTGAACCCATCCAAGCTGTCCCCTTCCATCAACAGCGTGGCGTTGAGCTCGAGCGTGCCCAGCTCGTTCTCCAGCGAGCCCTCGTTGAGATCGGGTCGCGTCTCGAAGCGCTGGACGTAGCGCCGCCCGCCGTGGCGTGGCGCATCCTGGTCGAGATAGCTTGGCGACCAGGGTTCCAGCGTACGCAGGGCGGCGTAGATCTTGACCTCACCATTGCGTGCCAGCTCCTCGAGGCTGCGCCCCGGCGGAAGCGGGTCGTGCTGGGGCGCGTCGATCAAAGTGCCATCGGGGAAGACCAGCTTGAGTCGGCTCAACCGCAACGTGCCCTGCTCGAGCGCACCTTCGTCAAAGGCGATCTCCTGCACGCCCCACTGGAAAGGGTGTTGGGCCCGGCGCGATTCGGCCAGCTGGCGCTGATGGAATTCGTCCTGATACTGAAAATGCTGGGGCAGGAGGAACATCCCCTCCGACCACATGATGCGGTTGTGTTTACTCACGTCCCTGTCCCGTGCCTCTGAATGCTGACGCCTGCCCGGCCACCCGTCGGATCACACGCTCCAATGGCCGCCGGCCCGACGCCGGAAGGATTACTTGCCGAGCAGGTCGTGCCCACGCTCGACTTCGACGCGGTCATCGACGAGGCGCAGCCGGACACCTTCCGAGGCGCTCAACAGACCGTCGTTCCTGAGCTCTTCGGCGTCCACCTGCTCGCGAGAGGCGAGTAGAACCAGAA
>NZ_CEXLVS010000125.1:6329-11940 GCF_982684285.1 Salinicola sp.
AGGCGGCGACACCGACAAACTGAGCATTGGGTGCCAGGGCCGCGACATCCACCTTCTGCTCCCCCGGCAGCAGCGTCACCTCGCGCTGGGAGAGCAGACTGTTGCCAAGCACATCCTCGCCCTCGCTCCACAGCTGGCGTGGCGAGGCGGTGGCGAAGGGTGGTTGTTCGCTGAGCTGGTAGATTCTGACCACGACGGACAAGGGTTCGCCATCGACATCCGGGTTGACCGAATCGTCGCTGTCGATGGTGACTCGCACCCGCTCCTGATTGCCGAACAGATCGCCGGCCCACGTATCGCCGAAGCGGTTGCCGACACGATCGGCCACACCGCAACCGGCCAGCAGAACCATGCACAAACCCAATCCCAAAACGCGTACGGACGCCATCATTGCCGTCTCATTCACTCTATTATTTAGTCCCCGGAAAGCTCACGGAGTCTGAGTGCCGCAGAAGAATCGGCATCAATTTATCCCGTGAGCCACACACCCTACCAGATTTAATGGCTATAATAAGCGTCGAATTTAACATTGGCTTACTCAGAAACATTTATTTACAAAAAGCTTGAGATCGACACATGAAAGCACAGTCCGTTAAATGGGCTCCGGCAGTGGCTTGCCTGCTGCTCAGCGCTTGCGCAGCCGGCCCTCACTCCAAGGTCAATTACGTCAAGGCTACCGAACGCTTCGAGGGAACGCTGCCTTGCGATGATTGCCGCGGGATCGATACCGACCTGATACTGCAGCGAGACGCCATCACCGGCGCCCCCGACGGCTTCTACCTGCACGAGGTCAGAATCGACGCGCCAGGGGGTGAAAGAGTCAAGTCAAAGTGGGGAAAATGGTCCAAAAATCAAGATATTAGCGACTTTCAAAGACAGATTTACGTACTCCAGCCGGAGGTGGGGGATGCCCGCGCCTACATCCGGATGGACAACGGCAACCTGCAGCCGCTGACGGACCAGGGCATGCCGACACTCGACGACGACGGCAACAGCGTGTCCCTCACTCTGCTGACCCCGGATCTGTCGCCTGCGGAGGAAGCGGATGAGGACAATTGAACCGTGACTCGTGCTAGAGTGGCTGGATAACCTTTAATTACACGGGATGTAAGAGATCACCTACAACATTAATAGCAGATAACCTCGGAGTACCGTATCGATTCTCCGATACAATAGTTTGCGTTCTCTGTTAATGGGTAGAATCTTGATCGTCAGTCTATTGAGTCTTTCGGCGCCCACGGCACAATGGGTCTCAAGTCAATGTTCAATGGAGTGACACGACTGGTATCGATAGCCAATTCGAGGCCACGTTCATCTCGACGATACGACGTCGCACCGGGAACCGATCATGACGCAGTCCTTCGATGTTGATAGCTTCATCCGCTCGCGCAAGCAGACGCGAATGGTGTCGGATTTGCTCAAGGCACAGGCAGCGGACTATCTCACGACCCTGGCGCCGCTGGTGCGCCCTCAACCGCTGTTCGGCGAGTATCTGCAGGGGGCGCCTCGCGGCAGCGGCCGGGAGACCCAGCATCACTTCAAGGAGTTCCGCACGCTGTTCGACAAGCACGCGGCGCTGCGTCCGTTCAACCTGATGAACGAGCTCGAAGTCCCCCTCAACATCATCAACTCCACGCCTGAGCTGTTCCCGCTGGAGTACGACCACGCCCTGCCGGGCGGTGGCACGGTGCGCGTGACCAGCCCGGCCCGCTGGGTCGTGGGTTACTCGTCGTTCGACCTGAGCCGTTTCCGCCAGGTGGTGAAGGATCCCAATCGCAGTGGCTCGGAACTGCACCGTTTCGTGGTGCACTACCTGATGCTGTTTCACTGCTTCAGCCGTGCCGGTGGCCTGGGTCGCCTGTTCAAGGGGCTACGCTTCCCGGTCGGATTCCAGCAGTTGGACGATTTCGGCGAACTCCCCTTCTGCGTGATCAGTTCCCCCATCGCCTCGACGCTGCCGGAAGACGACGTGATCCGCCACAGCACCGAAATCTCCGGCAGCCGCAGTTTCGAAGAGCTGATCTCCGAGGAGGCGATCGATGCCATGCAGGACGACCTGCGGGAGCAGCTGATATCCGCTGTCAGGGAGGCGCCTTCCGCCTGACCGCGAAGCACGACCTGGATACGACAACCTCGAACCCAACGAAGCCGCCATCTCAAGGGAGGATCCTTTCATGGCCAAGAACGAAAGTACTCAACACAAGCTGTCGCGCGTGAGAGCACCGCGAGTTCACCTGACCTACGACGTCGAGATCGGCGACAGCATCGAGAAGAAAGAGCTGCCGTTCGTGGTCGGCGTCATGGGTGACTATTCGGGCAACCCGCTGGAGCCCCTCCCGCGCCTGAAGGATCGCAAGTTCGTCAATGTCGATCGCGACAACTTCGACAGCGTCATGAAGGGCGTCAAGCCGCGCCTGAGCTACCGGGTCGACAACACCCTCGCCAACGACGGCTCGCAGCTACCGGTCGAACTCAACTTCAAGCGCATGGAGGATTTCGAACCGCAGGAAGTCGTGCGTCAGGTCGAGCCGCTGCGCAAGCTGCTGGAGGTTCGCAACAAGCTGGCCGACCTGCGCAACAAGATGGGCGGCAACGACAAGCTCGAAGAGCTGTTGATGGACGTGCTGCAGAACACCGACAAACTCCAGGCCCTGGGTGAAGAGCTGGGTCGTGAAGCCGCTGCGAAACCGCAGAGCGACAAGGAATAACGGGAGTCTTTCATGGCCGACAATCAGACCGACAACACGTCACAGACCGAAACCCAGGAAGTCTTCGCGCCGGAGACTTCGCTGCTGGACAGCATCATCTCCGAGAGCCGCGTGGCTCGCTCGGAGACCGAGCGCACCCGCACCCGAGACCTGATCGACGAGCTGGTCAATCAGGTGCTGGAGGGCGAGGTCACCCCGAGCAAGGATCTGATCGCGGTCCTCGACTCTCGTATCGCCGAGATCGACTCGCTGCTCTCGGATCAGTTGAACGAGGTCATGCACGCCAGCGAGTTCCAGCAGCTCGAAGCGTCCTGGCGCGGCCTCAAGTACCTGACGGATCAGTCCGAAACCAGCACCAACATGAAGATCCACATGTTGAATGCGTCCAAGAAGGACCTGGTCAAGGATCTCAAGTCGGCCTCCGAGTTCGATCAGAGCGCGCTGTTCAAGAAGGTCTACGAGGAAGAGTACGGCACCTTCGGTGGCGCACCCTTCGGCATGATGATCGGCGACTACGAGTTCGGCCGTCATCCGCAGGACATGTACCTGCTGGAGCAGGTTTCCCACGTCGCGGCCGCCGCGCATGCGCCGTTCATCTCCTCGGCCTCGCCGGAGCTGTTCGGCTGGGATTCGTTCACCGACATGACCGGGCCGCGGGATCTCTCCAAGATCTTCGACACCGTCGAATACGCCAAGTGGAAGTCCTTCCGCAACTCGGAGGACGCCCGCTACGTGGGCCTGACGCTGCCCCACGTGCTCGGCCGCCTGCCCTACGGCGAGGAGACCACACCGGTGGAGGAGTTCAACTTCACCGAGAGTGTCGACGGTCGCGACCACAACAAGTACCTGTGGATGAACGCCGCCTACACCATGGGCGCTCGTGTCACCGACGCGTTCTCCAAGTACGGCTGGTGCGTGGCGATTCGCGGCGTCGAGGGTGGCGGCCTGGTCGAGGACCTGCCGACCCACACCTTTCAGACCGATGACGGCGAAGTGGCATTGAAGTGCCCCACCGAGATCTCCATCACCGACCGTCGCGAGAAGGAGTTGTCCGACCTGGGCTTCATCCCGCTGGTGCACTGCAAGGGCACCGACTACGCCGCGTTCTTCGGCACCCAGTCCGCCCAGTTGCCCAAGCAGTACAACACCGACGTGGCCAACGCCAACGCGCGCCTCTCCTCGCAGCTGCAGTACATCTTCGCGACCTCGCGCATCGCCCACTTCATGAAAGCGATCATGCGCGACAAGGTCGGCAGCTTCGCCTCGCGTCAGAACGTGGAGGACTACCTCAACGAATGGCTCTCGCAGTACGTGCTGCTGGACGACAATGCCGGCCAGGAAGCCAAGGCCAAGTACCCGCTGCGCGAAGCGCGCGTGGAAGTCGCCGAGGTCCCTGGCAAGCCCGGCGCCTACAAGGCGGTGACCTTCCTGCGCCCGCACTATCAGCTCGATGAGCTGACCGCGTCGCTGCGCCTGGTGTCAGAGCTGCCGCAATCCACTCGCGGCTCCTGATACGCAGTACGGAGAGCGGGCATCGGCCGGGTGCCGATGCCCGCTCGCGAATCTGGCGGCGATGACCAGAGAACTCGGCGCCTCTTCCAGCGCCGCCGATCCATCGTGAGATGAGGATGAGATGAGCGAACCCCTGCAGATGGTTCCGACGCTGCTCGACCGTCTACTCGACGATGAACCGCAGCGCTCGACAGAAGCGCAACCCGGTCATCGCTGTTCGCTGGCCGACTACAAGAGCTCGGTCGTCCGCGATCTCGAACTGCTGGTCAACACCCGGCGGGAACTGGTGGCCGACGGGCTGGATGGCTGGCCGTCACTGCAGGGCACCCTTCTCGACTACGGCCTGCCGGACTTCATCAGCCGTGGCGTCCGCAGCACCGAGGACCGGCGCCTGATCCAGCGTCAGCTCGAACGGACCATCGAACAGGGCGACAAGCGCTTCAGCAGCGTGCGCGTACAACTGCTCAACCAGGATAGTCACGACCGTATTCTCCAGTTCCGCATCGAAGCCGTGCTGTCGCTGAGTGAAGCGAGCCAGCGCGTGGCCTTCGATGCCGTACTGCAAGTCAACACTCGCCAATACAAGGTGCAGAACCTGATCTGATGCTCGACGACCTGCTGCCCTACTACGAGAAGGAACTCTCCCACCTGCGTTTTCTGGGTCAGGAGTTCGCTCAACGGTATCCGAAAATCGCCTCGCGACTGCTGCTCGAGGGGGACTACTGCGAGGATCCCCACGCCGAGCGGATGATCGAGTCTTTCGCCTTCCTCAGCGCCCGGGTGCACAAGAAGCTCGACGACGACTTCCCCGAGATCGTCGAGGCGTTTCTCGACGTTCTCTACCCCCACTACCTGCGTCCGACCCCGGCACTGTCGATCGTCGAGTTCGACCCGGGCGCAAAGACTTCCCTGACCGGCGCTTATCACCTGCCCCGGCACACGGCGCTGCACTCGCGCCCGGTGGAGGACTCCTTCTGCCGCTTCCGCACCTGCTACCCGGTGGATGTCTGGCCGGTGGCGGTGAGCGGCGCCGAACTGACCCGGCTGGAGCGCTCGTCATTCAATGCCCACGGCAACGACAACGTCGCCAAGCTGACCTTGTCGCTCGAGAGTCTCGGCAATACCGATTTCGGCAAGCTGGGCATGGATCGCCTGAGATTCTTCCTCGACGGGGAAGGCACCCTCATGCACCCGCTCTACGAGCTGTTGTTCAACAACGTGGCGCGAATCTCGGTCAGTTTCGTCGATGCCGGCCAGCAGCGTGAAATCGGGCTGGCGCCGGACGCCATCGCCCCGGTCGGCTTCGATCACGACGAGGGGCTGATCGACTACTCCGCGCGGTCGTTCCTGGGCTACCGACTGCTTCACGAGTACTTCACCTTTCCCGAGAA
>NZ_CEXLVS010000126.1:0-11884 GCF_982684285.1 Salinicola sp.
TTCACCCTGATCGAACTCATGATCGTCGTCGCGATCATCGGCATCCTCGCCGCCATCGCGATCCCGCAGTACCAGAACTATGTGGCTCGGTCAGAGTTCACCTCTGCTCTAGCCACCTTAAAAGGCCTTCAGACTCCGGCTGAGTTGGCTATTCAAGAAGGAAAGTTCGACTCCACTGACTTAACAAAAATAGGTTTGTCCAGCGCTGCTGTCCAAAATGGAGCAGTTACTGCAACTGCACCGGATGATGCTAATGGAGTGACTACTGGTGATTATACTCTCGTATTTACATTCTCTGGTGAGGGCAATTTTGCGAACAACAGTACAATTACTCTGACGAGAGATGGTGACAATGGTGGTGGGTGGGCTTGTTCTACCGCACATATATCAACAGACGTCGTCCCTGAAAGTTGTCAACCTAATTCTTGAGGCATTCAGGCCGGCATCCGCCGGCCTTGCTTTCTCTTCTATCTTCCAGCTTAAAGCTTAGAGCTTAGAGCTTACGGCTTACCGCTTCAGTACAACGCCTTCTCCTCCCCCACGACCTCCCGCAACACCTCAAGAAACAGCCGGTCGGCCTCCGAATGCTCGCTCGGGTCTTCCGGGATATGCACGCTGGTGGTATCCGAGATCTCGTTGGCGATGGTCGCCCAGGCCTTGGGGTCGTTGCTGCCATCCGAGTGACGCTTGGCGATGGCCAGCGAATTCTCGAGAATGCCGGGCTCCTGCAGCAGCTTCTTGATGAAGGCGCGCAGCTCCTGGATGACGCGGTTTTTCTGCATTTCCGAGGCGGAACTCATGGATGACTCTCCTGTGGTGGGCGGCGAGGGCGTGTCCGGACTGGGCGTGCCGCCAAGCCTTCGCGCTCATGCGCTCTGATGGCGCCACCATAGCATATCTCGTCGCACCGCCAGAGCCCGCGGGGCGCGCTGATGAAGAGGGGGGCCACTCCGCCCGGGCGCTTTCCGCTGGCGACCTCTCACTTCACGGTGTGCGCTCGCGAGGCCGAACCGCCGACGAGAAAAGCGGGTAAAGCCGTGTCTTGCGTCTCGCGATGGCCTATCATCGCTGCGATTTATTCGCCGCGGCGGGGTGAGGCCTCCCGCGGGCGGAGAGATCGGGCTCGAGTTGACGGAACCGGGAGGAAGTCTTGCAAGACGCCAAGCCGATTTTCAAGATTCTGGCGCTGCTGTTGATCGTTTTGGCGCTGTTCATGTTGCCGCCGGTGATCCTGTTGGGGCTCGAAAACGATCCCGACCTGTGGGCGTTTCTCAAGTCGATGGCGGTGGTCGCGGTGGTCTCGGGTTCGCTGCTGGCCTGGACGTGGCAGACGGCGGTCGAGTTGAAGACGCGCCACATGTTCATCCTCACCACCTCGAGCTGGGCAGTGATCAGCGCCTTCGCCAGCCTGCCGCTGGTGCTGGGAGCTCCGCAATTGTCGTTCACCGATGCGGTATTCGAGTCGGTTTCCGCCATCACCACCACCGGCTCCACCGTGCTCTCCGGCATCGATGACCTGTCCGACGGCCTCAAACTGTGGCGCGGGTTGATGCAGTGGCTGGGCGGGATCGGGATCATCGTGATGGCGATCGCGATTCTGCCGTTCCTGAAGGTCGGTGGCATGCGCCTGTTCCAGACCGAGTCCTCCGACTGGTCGGACAAGGTGCTGCCCCGGGCCGGCGGTATCGCCAAGGCGTCCACGATCATCTATCTCGGGCTCACGCTGGCGGCGATCCTGAGCTATCGCCTGGCGGGCATGGGCACGCTGGACGCCATCGTCCACGCCATGAGCTCGGTCTCCACCGGTGGCTTCGCCAACTACGACGCCTCGTTCGGCATCTATCACGATCGCCCGCTGATCCTGTGGCTGGGCTGTCTGTTCATGCTGGGCGGGGCGTTGCCGTTCGTGCTCTACATCAGGCTGCTGCGCGACAGTCGCGGCGCGCTGTGGCAGGACCAGCAGGTGCGGGGGCTCGTCGGTCTGCTGCTGGTGGTGATCGCGACGCTGACGCTCTATCGGATCCTGGCCTTCTCCGACGCGCCCTTCCAGGCACTGACGGATGTCGCTTTCAACGTGATCTCGGTGGTGACGACCACCGGCTACGCCAGCGCCGACTACACCCAGTGGGGGCCGCTGGCGGTCACCACGTTCTTCTTCATCACCTTCGTCGGCGGTTGCAGCGGGTCGACCAGCGGCGGCATGAAGATCTTCCGGTTCCAGATCGGGGGGCTGCTGCTGGCCAACCAGCTGCGCTACCTGGTGCATCCCAGTGGCGTGTTCGCCCAGCGCTACAACGGCCGGCCACTCAACGACGAGGTCGTGCGCGCGGTCATCGCCTTCTCGTTCTTCTTCTTTCTCACCGTGGCGGTGCTGGCGCTGGCACTGGCCGCGCTGGGCCTCGACATGGTGACCGCGATCACCGGGGCGGCCACCGCCCTGGCCAATGTCGGGCCGGGGCTGGGGAACACCATCGGACCCGCCGGCAACTTCGCCTCGCTGCCGGATGCGGCCAAGTGGCTGCTGTCCCTCGGCATGCTGATGGGGCGCCTCGAGATTCTCACGGTGCTGGTGCTGATGACGCCGTTCTTCTGGCGCAAGTAGCGGTGTGGCGGAGTGTCATCCGCTGCGCCGGCCGGTTGGGGCGAGGCGACGCTTGAGGCGTGGCAGCAGCCGGCGCTTCCAGGTGCGTTGCAGGCTTCTCATCCAGGCCGGCTTGCGCCGCAGCCGTGCTTCCCGCGGTGTCAGCGCCTCGCCGGTCAGGCGGGTCTTGAACTTGAGTCCGCCGGCGATATCGCTGCGCTGCAGGGGGCGCAGCAGGAACCGGAGCAGTCGACCGCCTGGCAGGTAGAGCGCCGCGGCAAAATCGATCAGCACCACGCGACCCCGGCTCATGATGATATTGGAGCCGCGCACGTCGTTGTGGACGATCGAGCTGCGGTGGAGTGAGGCGAGCGCAGCCATCAATTGGGCGAAGGCGATCGGGTTGGTGAGATCCGCCGCTTCGCTCAGCAGCTCGCCGGGCACGTACTCCAGCAGCAGCGCCAGCTTGCCGGCCTGACCGATCACCTTGGGCGCATGGGGCCAATGGCGAAGGCGTTCCAGAATCCGTGCCTCGTGGTGCAGCAGCAGGCGCGCCGGAATCGCCAGCCAGCTGCCGGCATAGCGGCTGTAGTCCTTGCGGATCACCGGTCGGCCCGCGTGAATGTCAAGATAGACATCGGCCTTGAGCAGTCCGGTGCCGTGCTGGAGGGTGGTGGGCGTGAACGGCGTTGGTGCCGAAAGCGGTAGCGCTTTTGGAGGCGGCATGGCCGAGCCGGCAGCGTCGGACGCCTTGGCGGGTGACACGGTAGCGGGGTCGAGAGGAGCGTTCATGGTCAGGAATGTGAATACGCTAATTAGCTGGCTAATTTTAAGCGTATTTTAAGGAAATTTTACCGCTCGCGCCAGTGGCTGGTCGGTACCGGCAACCGTGCCGCCGGCAAAAGACGGGTTCGAGTGGACCGGAGGCGGGCAAGCCGTCTCCGGTCCAGGAGTCGCCATTGGCGGATGGCGGCGGGGTGAGGAGGGGTGGTCCCGGTCGATGCCGGGACGATCTGACGTCGGCGCCGACGGCTCAGGCGTCGTGACGCTGGGGCTTGCCGGCCCGATTCAGGATCGGGTTGGCATATTGCAGCAGCCACCAGCGTTGCAGCGGTTCGGGGACGGCCGCCAGCTGGTTTCGGAACTGCTCGCGATCTTCGGGAGTCACGCCGCTCAGATCCACCAGTTCCGGGGCCAACCCGGTTTCGGCCAGTGCAAGCTGATGGCTGGGGAAGGTCGGATAGTTCTCCAGCACCTGCCGGTCGATTTCGTCGGCGACCTCGTCGGCGGTGCCGAACTCGGCCGACAATGGCGTGCCGAATACCAGCTTGACCCGGCCCTTGTTGCCGGTGATGCCGGAGACGATGGAGAAGATGTCCTCGAACTCCACCTTCCTGTAGGTGCCGTCGGTCTCCTTGGCATGCAACTCGCGGGCCTTGTTGACCGCGCAGGGGTCGTACTCGTAGCTGATCGAGACGGGGACGATCTTGAGCTCGCGTACCGCGCTGCCGATGTCGCTGTCGCCCTCTTCCAGACGGCGTGCCATGCAGAGCATCTTGACGATGGCGCTATCGGTTCGATCGACGCCATCCTTGGCCCGCCCTTCGCGCTGGGCCAGCCACACCGAGTGGTTGTCGTCGGTGATCGAGTGGCGGATATAGCCCGAGAGCGACTGATAGGCTGCCAGCATCGCCCGCTTGCCCTTGATCGAGCGCGGCACGATGAAGCTCTTGTTGAGCCGCATCAGGTCGGTGACGAAGGGTTTCTGCAGCAGATTGTCGCCGATGGCGATGCGAACGGTGTCGTGGCCCGCGAGATAGAGCGCGTAGTTGACGAAGGCCGGGTCGAGGGCAATATCCCGATGGTTACCGATGAACAGGTAGGCCTGCCCCGTATCCAGTCGCTCCAGGCCCTCGACATCGAATCCGTGGGTCGTGCGGCTGATCATGTGCGCCATGTAGTCGGCGATGCGCAACTGGAAGTCGCGCACGGTGGTCACGCCGCGCATCTCGCGCTGCAGCCGGAAGCTGGCGAGCATCCGCGCCAGCGGCGGGGCGAAGCGGGCCAGCCGTGGCAGGCGGTAGCGAGTGATCGCGTCCAGTAGCTCGCTGTCATGAGCGAGACGGGCCAGCACGGCCTCGACCTCTTCGTCGTGGTAGGGGCGAATGTCGGCGAACCGGTCGAGGTCGATCGCCGCCTCGGCGCTGTGCGGGTTGGCGGTCACGCCACCACTGCCGGTTCCGGTGTTGTTGTCGGTATCGGGATGAAGCGTCATGGCGTCGGTGCTGCCGGATCGGCTTCGCCGCCCAGCCATTCGATCAGTTGGTCGACGAAAGTCGCCAGCGTTTGCGACATCAGCGCGAAGTCCGTTTCCAGAGAGACGATCGGGTCGTCGCCGTCGTCACTCTGACTGGCTTCGTCCAGCAGGGCGTCGTCGAACTTGAGAGATTTGAGCGCCAGGTCGTCGTGCAGCATGGCACGAAGCTGTCCTTCGCTGCCGAGGCTGAGCTGGCTGGCCTGACGGCCGTTCTCGAGCAGCGACTGGATCTCTTCGCTATCGAGGTCGACCTGGCGCGCGCGCAATACGCCTTCGTCCTCGGCCGCGCGCAGCTCCACCTGGTCACCAAGCATCAGGCTGGCGGGGCGGCTGGCGGGGTCGCTCAGCCACTGGGTCATGCCGCGAGACGGCGGCGTCTTCGTCGCCAATGGCGTCACCTTCAACGAGCCGAGCGTCTGGCGCAGCAGGTCCAGCACCTCCTCGGCGCGCTTGCGACTGGAGGCGTTGATGCCGATCAGGCGCTTGCGGGTATCCCACCACAACTCGACGCGCTGGGTGCGGGTGAAGGCCTGGGGCAGCAGCTCCTCCATGACCTGTTCCTTGAGCAACTGGCGCTCGCGGCGCGATAGCGGCTGACCCTCGGCCTGCTCGCGCGCCTCGCTGCGCTCAGCGACCTCGTCGTTGACCACCGCCGCCGGCAGCAGACGCTCCTGGCGCAGCATCGACAGCAGTCGATGCCCCTGGATCTCGTGGGCGCGCTGATCGCCGCGACGGCCCGCCGGTGCACTCCACCCAACCCGGCGCGCCTCGCGCGGGGAGACGGGGCGAAACGCGAATTCTGCCAGTGCGGTTTCCAGGTCCTCCAGGGAGAGAACCTCGACGTCATGGCAGCGATACAGATGACAGTGCTTGAACCACATGCGCCCGCTCCGTTTGAAAGGAGGCATATTATGTCGAAACGACCCAGGTGTTACCACCGAGGTTGGTCGTCGATGTTTGCGCGACTGTTTCAAACGGGCGTATGTTTTGAAGCTGCGAGCGACAGACGATCGGGAAGAGAGCTGGCGTCAGCGCCGTCTTGCCGTCGCGGCATCGACAACAGTCATCACGGAGGTTTGCATGGATTCACGTATCACGGTAACCGAGGTTCGCGTCCGGGGCTTTCATCTCGACGGCTACGGCCACGTCAACCATGCCCGCTATCTCGAGTTCCTCGAGGAGGGGCGCTGGGCCTACGTCGATGCCCATCCGGAGTTCGCCGACGGACTGGCTCGGGGCGTGGCGCTGGTCGCGGTCAATCTCAATATCGATTATCGCCGCGCAGCCGTCATGAACGATGACCTCAAGGTCGAAACCTGCCTGACCCGAGTCGGTGGGCGCAGCGGTGTGGTCGGGCATCGGATAACGCATATCGGCAGCGGTGAGCTGGTGGCGGCCGCCACGCTGACATTCGTGCTGCTCGACCAGCGCAGCGGCCAGGTGGTTCCGATGGAGGGGGAGTGGGCGGAGCGATTGGGACCGCTGGTGGTCGATGCGCCAGAAGGGAAGTAGAAAAGCCGTCCAAAGCACGTCAACGCCTGCCTTTAAAGCCCCTGAAATGGTATGATCCCGTGATTGTGCGGCCAAGCCACTTGGCCGCCTTGTCGGGGCTTTATTAACGCTGCCACGGCCGGACGCCGGTCGTGGCAGCGGTGCAAAGGATTTGACGACCCATGGGTGATATCGCCAGAGAAATTCTGCCAGTCAACATCGAGGATGAGCTCAAGCAGTCCTATCTGGACTATGCGATGAGCGTCATTATCGGGCGCGCGCTTCCCGACGTCCGCGATGGCTTGAAGCCGGTCCACCGTCGCGTGCTCTACGCGATGCACGAACTCGGCAACGACTGGAACAAGCCATACAAGAAGTCGGCGCGTGTCGTCGGCGACGTGATCGGTAAATATCACCCCCACGGCGACAGTGCGGTCTACGACACCATCGTGCGCATGGCGCAGCATTTCTCGATGCGCCATGTGCTGGTCGACGGCCAGGGCAACTTCGGTTCCATCGATGGCGACAATGCCGCGGCGATGCGTTACACCGAGGTGCGCATGGCGCGCCTCTCCCACGAGTTGCTGGCGGATCTCGAGAAGGACACCGTCGACTGGGTCGACAACTACGACGGCACCGAACGGATCCCCGAAGTGCTGCCGACCAAGGTGCCGAACCTGCTGATCAACGGCGCTTCCGGTATCGCGGTCGGCATGGCGACGAACATCCCGCCGCACAACATGGTCGAGGTGATCAACGGCTGTCTGGCGTTGATCGAGGATTACACCCTGACGGTCGATGACCTGATGGAGTACATCCCCGGGCCCGATTTCCCCACCGCCGGCATCATCAACGGCCGTGCCGGCATTCTCGAGGCGTATCGCACCGGTCGTGGCCGCATCTACGTGCGTGCCAAGCATACCGTCGAGTTCGACAAGAAGAGCGGCCGCGACCATATCGTCATTACCGAGCTGCCCTATCAGGTCAACAAGGCGCGGCTGATCGAGAAGATCGCCGAGCTGGTCAAGGAGAAGCGGGTCGAGGGCATCGCGGAGCTGCGCGACGAGTCCGACAAGGAAGGGTTGCGCGTGGTCATCGAGATCAAGCGCGGCGAATCGGGCGATGTCGTCGTCAACAACCTGTTCGCGCACACTCAGCTCGAGAACGTGTTCGGGATCAACATCGTCGCGCTGGACGACGGCCAGCCCAAGACGCTCAACCTCAAGCAGCTGCTCGAAGCCTTCGTCCGCCACCGGCGTGAAGTCGTCACTCGCCGCACGCTGTACGAACTTCGCAAGGCTCGCGAGCGCGGCCATCTGCTCGAAGGCCTGACCGTCGCGATCTCCAACATCGATGAAGTGATCGAGCTGATCAAGGCGTCGCCCAATGCCGCCGAGGCCAAGGACAAGCTGCTCGCTCGCGACTGGCAGCCAGGCCAGGTCACCGGCATGCTCGAGCGCGCCGGGGCGACCTCGTGCAAGCCGGAGGATCTCGAGGAGGGCTACGGGCTGTCCGACGACAGCGCCATGTACCGGCTGTCTCCGGCCCAGGCCCAGGCGATCCTCGAGCTGCGTCTGCACCGCCTGACCGGGCTCGAGACCGAGAAGCTGCTCGACGAATACCTGAGCATTCTCGAGAAGATCGCCGAGCTCAACCACATTCTGGCCTCGCCGGATCGCCTGCTCGAGGTCATCCGTGAAGAGCTGGAGGCGATCCGCGATCAGTACGGCAACGAGCGCAAGACGGAGATTCACACCAGTCGTCTCGATCTCTCCATGGAAGACCTGATCGCCGAGGAGGACATGGTGGTCACGCTCTCCCGTGGCGGCTATGCCAAGACCCAGCCGATCACCGACTACCAGGCGCAGAAGCGGGGCGGGCGCGGCAAGTCGGCGACCAGCATGAAGGACGAGGACGTCATCGAGCACCTGGTGGTGGCCTCGACCCACGACACCATGCTGCTGTTCTCCAACCGCGGCAAGGTGTACTGGCTCAAGACCTACGAAATGCCCAACGCCAGCCGCGGCTCGCGGGGCAAGCCGCTGGTCAACATGCTGCCGCTGGACGCCGGCGAGTCGATCAACGCCATTCTGCCGGTGCGGGACTACAACCCGGACAGCTACATCTTCTTCGCCACCGCCAGCGGCACGGTCAAGCGCACCTCGCTGGACCAGTTCTCCCGGCCGCGCAGCGTGGGGCTGATCGCCATCGACATCGATGAGGGCGATCGGCTGGTCGGCGCCGCGATCACTTCCGGTTCGGACCACGTCATGCTGCTGTCGTCCAACGGCAAGGCGATCCGCTTCGAGGAGGGCAATGTCCGCGCGATGGGCCGTACTGCACGCGGCGTTCGCGGCATGCGCCTGCTCGATGGCGCCGAGGTGATCAGTCTGATCATCCCCCAGAGCCAGACCATCGATGCCGACGCGGACGCCGAAGCCGACGATCAGGCCGATGCCGAGAATGACGGCAGCAATGGCAACGACGAACAGATCTATATCCTGACCGCGTCGGAGAACGGCTACGGCAAGCGCACCCGGCTCGAGGAGTTCCCGATCCGCGGGCGCGGCGGCCAGGGCGTGATCGCGATGCAGACCACGGCGCGCAACGGCTCGCTGGTGGCGGCGATGCAGGTGCGCTCGAGCGACGAGATGATGCTGATCACCGATCGCGGCACGCTGGTCCGCACCCGGGTTGCCGAAGTCTCGATCAGCTCCCGCAACACCCAGGGCGTGACGCTGATCCGTACCGGCGACGACGAGCGCCTGGTCAAGACGGTGCGTGTCGACGAGCCCCAAGAGGACGAACTGGCCGAGGGTGAGCTGGCCGAAGACGTCGTCGACGAAAACGGCAAGGCCGAGAACGCCGATGCGAATGTCGACGGGAAGGTCGATGACGCTTCCGGCGACGAATCGAATGACGGCAAGTCGGAAGACGAGTGAGCGAGGTCCGCTCCGGGCGGTCGTGCCCGGAGCGGTCGACAGTAGCGCTTTCGGCAGTGGTTGGTTGTCGGCGATGGCCGTTTTCGGCTGCCACTGTGGTCAGCAATGATTCAGATCCAGGAATTCAGGCAATGACACGTCTGCACAACTTCTGTGCTGGTCCGGCGGCGATGCCGTCCGCCGTTTTGGAGCGCGCTCGCGAGGAGATGCTCGACTACCGAGGACAGGGTCTTTCGGTGATGGAGATGAGCCACCGCAGCCCGACGTTCGAGGCGATCGCGGCCCAGGCCGAACGGGATCTGCGCGACCTGCTGGCGATCCCCGACAACTACCGCGTGCTGTTCATGCAGGGCGGCGCCACCCTGCAGTTCGCCTGCGTGCCGCTCAATCTGCTGGGGCAGGGCGGTACCCCCAACTATCTGGATACCGGGATCTGGTCCACCAAGGCGATCAAGGAGGCGAATCATCTCGCCGGCGCGCACGTGGCGGGCTCGACGCAGGGCAATGGTTACGTCCATGTGCCGCGCCCGGACGAGATCGCGCTCTCGACCGATGCTGCCTACCTGCACTACTGCCACAACGAGACCATCGGTGGCCTGGCATACGATTACGTGCCAGAGTTGGACGTGCCGCTGGTCTGCGATATGTCATCGTCGATCCTCTCCGCACCGCTTGACGTCAGCCGGTATGGGGTCATCTACGCCGGGGCCCAGAAAAACATCGGACCCGCCGGGGTCACCGTCGTCATCGTTCGTGACGATCTGCTGGAACGCGCCTTGCCGCAGGCACCGTCGCTGCTGGGCTGGAAGGTGTATGCCGACAACGACTCGATGATCAATACGCCCCCGACCTATGCCTGGTATCTGGCTGGCCTGGTGTTCCAGTGGCTCAAGCAGGACGTTGGCGGCCTGGCCGAGATGGAGGCGATCAACCGGCGCAAGTGCGAAGCGCTCTACGCGACGATCGACGCCAGCGATTTCTACGCCAATCCCATCGATCCGACCAACCGCTCGATCATGAACGTGCCATTCACCCTGGCCGACGAGGCGCTGAATTCGACGTTCCTGGAGGAGGCGGAGTCGGAAGGGCTGCTGAATCTCAAGGGGCATCGCAGCGTCGGCGGCATGCGGGCCAGCCTCTACAACGCCGTCAGCGAAGCCGACGTACAGGCGTTGATCACTTTCATGCGGGATTTCGAGCGCCGCCGCGGTTGATGAGCGGAGCTTCACCCAACGACATCACCCTACAGTCATCAGGAAACGGTCATGAGTGACTCCTCGAATTCGCCGCTGGACCTGGCTGCGCTTCGACAGCGCATCGACACCATCGACAGCGAACTGATGCGCCTGATCAGCGAGCGTGCCGAGTGCGCCGCCCAGGTGGCTCATGTCAAGACCGCGGACGACCCCGATGCCGTCTTCTATCGCCCGGAGCGCGAGGCGCAGGTGCTGCGCCGGGTGATGGAGGAAAACCCCGGCCCGCTTCACCGCGAGGAGATGGCCAGGCTCTTCCGCGAGATCATGTCCGCCTGCCTGGCGCTGGAAAAGCCGATCAAGGTCGCGTACCTGGGGCCGGAGGGCACATTCACCCAGCAGGCGGCGCTCAAGCATTTCGGCCCCAGCGCCATCAGCTTGCCGATGGCGGCCATCGACGAAGTGTTCCGTGAGGTGGAGGCGGGCGCGGTCAACTACGGTGTGGTGCCGGTGGAGAATTCCACCGAGGGTGTCGTCAACAACACGCTGGACTCGTTCATGGATTCCGGCCTGCACATCAGTGGGGAGGTGGTGCTGCGTATCCACCACCATCTGCTGATGTCGAGCATCACGCGGCAGGACAAGATATCGCGGATCTACTCGCATCCACAGTCCTTCGCCCAGTGCCGCAAATGGCTGGATGCCCACTACCCTCATGCCGAGCGCGTCGCGGTCTCTTCCAACGCCGAGGCGGCGCGACTGGTCAAGACCGAATGGCACAGCGCGGCGATCGCCGGCGACATGGCGGCTCAGCTCTACGGGCTCGACCACGTCGCGGAGAAGATCGAGGACCGCCCCGACAACTCCACGCGATTCTTGATCATCGGCAACGAGTCGGTGCCGCCGTCGGGTACCGACAAGACCTCGGTGGTGGTCGCCATGCGCAACGAGCCCGGTGCGCTGCACGCGCTGCTCGAACCGTTCCATCGCCACCATGTCGACATGACCCGTCTCGAGACCCGCCCGTCGCGCACCGGTGCGTGGAACTACGTCTTCTTCATCGACTTCAAGGGGCATGTCGACCAGCCCGGGATCGCGAGTGTGCTCGAGGAGGTGCGTGGCCGCGCCCAGGACATGAAAGTGCTGGGTTCCTACCCGGTGGGCGTGCTTTAAGATGCGGGTGAGTGAAACATCGCCGGTGGATCCCACGGTGCTCCTGGAGGTCGTGCGCCGCGCACTTCGGGCCCGCGCCCTCGTCGCGGAGAACGTCCAGCTCCGAACGCGCATCGAGGAGCGCTACGACTTCCCCGAGGTCGTGGCCGAGAGCGTGGTCGCCGGTCTGCGCGCCGAGCGCTTCCTG